>SLFH01000177.1 GCA_007124345.1 Phycisphaerales bacterium
GAAGCGGACGCGGGCGTCCGAGACTGTGCATGTCGTTTGCGATCGAGGCGGCGCGGGCCCGGGTCGACTCCCCGCTGAAGACGATCCGCGAGCGGAGGCCGACGAGCGCCCGCTCGAACTCGCTCTCGTCGATCTTCACGCCACCGGGCCCGTTGATCGCCACGAGTTGCTCGTGGAGGACATCGAGCGCCTCCTGCGCCCGCTCGGGCGTGGTGCCGACATACGCGCTGACGCCCCCGAAGTCGCGCCCCGGCGCGTAGGCGGCGCTGACGGCGTAGCAGAGGCCCCGCTTCTCGCGCACCTCGCTGAACAGCCGCCCGCTCATCCCGCCGGAGAGCACAGAGAGCACGACACGCTCGGCGAGGCTCTTCTCGTCGCGATCGGACGGCCCGTCGTGGCAGACGATGATCTGCACCTGGTTGGAGTTGTCGGTCTCGTGGGCGTAACCGCGCTCGCCCACGGCCTCGAACGACGGGATCTCGTTGGCGCCCTCCCAGCCCTCCAGCAGCGTGTTGAGCGTGGCGGCGATCTCGTCGGCGTCGACGGCGCCGGCCACGCCGATGATCGAACCGACAGGGCTCGCCAGACGCGACCACTCACCGACCAGATCGTCGCGTGTGATCGCCAGCAGCGTCTCGGGCAAGCCCATTCCGGAGCGGTTGAGGGGCTCGGGGCGGTGGCGGGCGCGTGCGCCGAGCACGGCGCGCTGCCTCGGATCGTCCTTGAGCGACTCGATCGCCTGGAGCGCCAGCTCGCGCGCGGCGTCGATCGAAGCCTCCTCCATGCGGGGCCTGCGGACCATGTCGACGAGCAGGGGCATCGCTTCGAGCAGGCCCTCGCCGATCATCGACGCGCCGAGCTGCATGTAGTAGGTCTGGCCGCCGACGGAACGGTTCACACCCAGCCGATCCATCGCGTCGGCGAACGATCTGGAGTCGCGATCGCCAGCGCCGCGGAGCAGAAGCTCCTCCCACATCGCGCCCAGACCGAGCTTACCGACAGGCTCGAAGACCGATCCGGCGGGGAGAAGCCAAGAAATCGCGGCGGATTTCACGCCGGGCATCCGCTCGACAACGAGGGGTGCGCCGCAGTCCAGTTCGATGATCCTGATCTCGCTCATCTGGCGTCCACTCCTGGGTCGGTTGATGGTGTCGTTCAGCCGGTGTTGAGTCTAGCCGTCGCGGGCTGAACAACCGAATCAGGTGATGTTCCCCGCACGCAAACTTCCGCGATCTTGCTGGGACTGGTCGCGAACATGCCGCGATGTCTACAGAAAGCCGCTGCTTGCGTGCTGCGCCAGCGTGCTGCCGACAGGCGATGATCACGGCGCGAGTTGATGATGTTCAAGGCGTTGCGCATCGGTGTTGCGCGCCGCTTGAACGCGCGGATCTTGAAGCGGTCCGAGCCACCGAAACACATCGCTCCGTTGCATCTGCGAGGCCGCGCGCGTCGTACCCGAGACAGAACAAAGCATCCAAGCACTTGTCTCTTCCGCAAGGAATGCTCAAGATGTGCTCGTGATGCTTCCGATAGTTCGAGCGCGGACGGCGTTGCCGTGCGTCGTTCGTTGTCTCGAACGGAACTGATTCGAATCAGGAGTACAAAGACATGGCGAAGAGAACGGCTAAGAAAGCCAGCCGCAAGAAGGCCACCCGCAAGAAAGCGGCCCGCAAGAAGGTCGCGAAGAAGGCCAGCCGCAAGAAGGCCACTCGCAAGAAGGCGGCACGCAAGAAGGCGGCCAAGAAGGCCACCCGCAAGAAGGCGACTCGCAAGAAGGCCACCAGGAAGAAGGCCACTCGCAAGAAGGCCGCCAAGAAGGCCACCCGCAAGAAGGCCACCAGGAAGAAGGCCACCCGCAAGAAGGCCGCCCGCAAGCGCGCCGTCCGCAAGAAGCCGGTCATCTGACAAGGCGCCGCTGGCGGGAAGCACCCGATCAGCGCACAATGGACGCGTGACACACCAGCACGCACCGTCACGCCGCGTCCTCCACCAGATCAGGCGGTCCCGAGAGGGAACGCTCGTGGTGGATGATGCGGCGTTTTCTCTGCGCACCGTCATCGCTCCGCCCGTCAACCGGCTCATCGCGGACCTGCCAGACAGCCTCCGCGACGCCGAACAGGCCGCCCTGCACATCCCCGACGAACGCGACGACGCCCTCCACCTCCTGGTGACGCCGGAGCCGATCGACCCCGAACAGCCGCCGCCCGGCGTCGGCGAGTGGCTCGACCGCTTCATCGCATACCACCTCCAGTGGCGGACCAGGACGCCGGCCCTGCTCCGCATCGAAGCGGCCAAATGGGACGGCGAGGTCGTCGACGCCGACGAACTCGACCTGACCAACCCCCTCGCCGGCATCGAGTTCAAATTGCTGCGAACGCTCAACGCCGATCGGGCGCGGCTGTCGACGATCTGCCGCGCGAGAGCCGACACGGATGAGCACGAGCCGGTTGCCGTCGGCATCGACCCCGACGGGCTGGACATCCGCGTCCGCATCGGCGTCGTCCGCTGCCACTGCGGCGACCTCGACCTCTCGCCCGAGCACGCCGAGGCGAGCGTGCAGCGCCTCATCGAGGAGACAGAGGCTTGAACCACCCGACCGCCCCGCTGCGCGAAGCGCACGCCCACATCGCGCCGTACGGGCGCTCGATGTCGATGCTCGATCTGTCGCGCTGTTCGTCGATCGCCGAGCTGCTCGACTCGCTCGAGAGGCACGCCTCGACGCTCGAAAGCGATGCGTGGGCGCTCGGGCACGGGCTGCGCGTCGAGGGGCTCAGCGAGCGGCGTTGGCCGACCCAACGAGAGATGCTCGGAGCCTCGGGCGGACGCGAGTGCGTGCTCTGGCTCTTCGACCACCACGCGCTCGTCGCGACCGCCGCGCCGCTGCGCGCCGCAGGCATCGACAAGCAAGCGGGCGACCCCGAGGGCGGGCTCGTCGATCGAGATCCCTCGGGCGAGCCGACGGGCGTGGTGCACGAGAAGGCCGCCAAGCTCGTCTGGTCGATCGTGCCCGGGCCGGGCCCCGAGCAGATCCGGAGCGACATCGTCGCGGCTCTGGAGAAGTTCGCATCGATGGGCTTCATCGAGGTCCACGACCTGCTCAGCCAGCCCGACGCCATCGACGCCCTGCTCGACCTGCACGAGACCGGCGAGCTCGACAGAATCGGCGTCGATGTCCGCCTGTTCGCACCGATCGATGATGTGCGCACGACCCTCGGACGCTTCGGCGATCGGATCGACCGCGCCGCGACCGCCGGACGCCTTCGCATGGCCGGCACGAAGCTCTTCGCCGACGGCACGCTCAACGGGCGCACGGCGCTGATGCTCGCCGACTACGCCGACCCGATCCCAGAGCATCCCCGGGGGATCGCCGTCGCGAACACGCGGCGCATCTACGAGTCGATCCGCACCAGCGACGCGATCGGCCTGCCCCTGGCGACACACGCGATCGGCGACGGCGCCGTGCGCGCGGTGCTCGACGCGATCGAGGAGCTGCGCCCGCAGACGCCGGGATTCCGGATCGAGCACGCCGAGCTGATCGACGCGGCGGACATCCCCCGCTTCGCCCGCCTCGGCGTCGTCTGCTCTGTGCAGCCCTGCCACCTGCTGACGGACATCGAGGTACTCAGGCGTCTGCTCCCCCACCGCCTGGGCCGCGTGCTGCCCTTGGCGGATCTGCTGGACGCGGGGCTCGAACCGGGACGGACGCTCCTGTTCGGCTCCGACGCACCGATCGTCCGCCCCGACCCGCAAGACTCGATTGGCGCGGCGACGCTGCGCCGGCGCCCGGGCATGCCCGAGTCCGAAGCGATCGCTCCGGCACAGGCGATCGACGAGGCGACGGCGTGGGCCTGCTTCGCTCGGGGCTGACGCCGCTGCATCCACCGGACACGCCCCATATACTCCGTTGAAACCTTCAAGGGAGGTCAGCGATGAGCCACAGCGAGAAGATGCTCCGGTTCAACAAGATCATCGTCGGGAGCGAGGCGGACGAGGCGCAGGCCGCGGCCGACGCGGCGGCGTTCCTCCCCGCAGATCAGATCGACCCCGAGAAGTTCTTCATCCCCCAGCAGTATGAGCGGTACACGCCCGAGAACCACGAGGTGTGGCGGAAGCTCTTCGAGAGCCGCATCGGTTCGCTGCGCCAGCAGGCGTCCAATGTCTTCCTCGCGGGGTTCGACGCCTTCGGGCTCAAGCCCGACGCGATGCCGAGGCTGGAGGATGTCAACGAGGTGCTGGCGCGGACGACGGGGTGGAAGAGCCGCGCCGTGCCGGGGTACCTGCCCGCCAAGGCCTTCTTCGCCTGCCTCTCGACGAGGCAGTTCCCGACCACGATCACCATCCGCCCGCCCGACGAACTGGACTACCTGCCCGAGCCGGACATCTTCCACGATGTCTTCGGGCATGTGCCCCTCCACGCCGACCCGGTCTTCGCGGACTTTCTCCAGACCTACGGCAAGGCGGCCCTGCACGCCAATGACCCGATGCATGTCGAACGCCTCGCCCGCCTCTTCTGGTTCACCGTCGAGTTCGGGCTGATCCACGAGGACGGACGCCTGAAGATCTACGGCTCGGGGCTGATGAGCTCGATCGGCGAGAGCGACCACGCCCTGAGCAGCCCCAATGTCGATCGGCGCCCCTTCAACCTCGAACGGGTCTGCGAGACCCCGTTCGAGATCGACCACTACCAGCCGATCCTGTATGTGCTCGAGTCGTTCGAGCAGCTCCGCGACGCCATGAACCAGTACGCCGAACGGGTGCTCGACGAGGTCGGCGTAGGGGCCGGGGCCTGAGCACCGCCCGCCGGCGCGCAAATCTGCGTGGATTTGTTCAGATGGCCCGGCCTTGGGTTTAGACAGGGGCCGGGGCGTCATATTGTTGGGCATGTCGACAGCACCCACACCCCAGCGGATCAACAGCGACGCCTCCTTCACCCCCGAGGACGCGGCCGAGCTCTACGGCATCAACGCGTGGGGCAACGGGTACTTTACCGTCACCGAGCGGGGGACGGTCGCGGTCCGACCCGACCGCACGCCGGGACGCGAGATCGACCTGCCAGAGCTCGTCGAGTCGATGTCGGAGCGAGGGTATTACACGCCCCTCCTGGTCCGGTTTACCGACCTGCTGCACGATCGGCTGGGCGCGATCCGGGCCGCCTTCGACAGGGCGATCGAAGAGAACGGGTACAAGGGCGAGTACTGCTGCGTCTACCCGATCAAGGTCAACCAGCACCGGGTCGTCTGCGAGGAAGTCCGCGACGCGGGCAAGAAGTTCGGCTTCGGCCTCGAAGCGGGCAGCAAGGCCGAGCTCTGGGCCGTCCTGGGCCTGACCGCCGACGCGCCGGAGATGCCCATCGTCTGCAACGGCTTCAAGGACGATGAGTACATCCAGACCGTCGTCCTCGCCCACAAGCTCGGGCGGAACATCATCCCCGTCGTCGAGCAGTACAGCGACCTGATGCGGATCCTCCGCATCTCCGAGAAGTACGGCGTCCGGCCCAACATCGGCGTGCGGATCAAGCCGACCGCCTCTGGCGGGAGCGGACGCTGGGCCGCCTCGACCGGTGTCCGATCCAAGTTCGGCCTGTCGCCGACCGAGCTCCTCCGCGCAGTCGAGGAGTTGCACTCGCGCGACATGGCCGACTGCCTGAAGATGATCCACTTCCACGTGGGCAGCCAGATCAACGAGATCCGCCGGTTCAAGAACGCCGTGGCCGAGCTGGCGTACCTGTATGTCGAGCTCCGGCGCCTCGGCGCGGGGCTGGACACGATCGATGTCGGGGGCGGGTTGGGGGTCGACTACGACGGGAGCAGCTCGCCGACCGAATCCAGCATGAACTACACGCTGGAGGAATACGCGACCGACATCGTCTGGAGGATCAAAGCCGCCTGCGACGCCGAGGATGTACCGCACCCCCGCATCCTCAGCGAGTCGGGGCGCGCGATGGTGGCCCACTCGAGCGTCTTCATCACCGATGTGCTGGGGGTCGGACGCCTGCCGGGCGATCCGGACATGGTGCAGATCCGCGCCGACCTGAAGAAGGAAGACGACGAGCCCCAGCCGGTGCTCGACCTGATCGACGCCTGGGAGAGCCTCTCGGGCGGGCACTACATGACCGTCTACCACGACGCCGAACAGGCCCACGCCGAGGCGATGAGCCTCTTTAACCTCGGCTACCTGAGCCTGCGGATGCGATCGGCCGCGGACCGCCTGTACTTCGAGATCGGGCGCGAGATCCTCAAGCGGAGCAACGCCGAGCACGACGACGAGCTGCCCGCCGAGCTCGCCCACCTGCCCGAACGCCTCAGCGACCTCTACTTCTGCAACTTCAGCATCTTCCAGTCGATGCCCGACTCGTGGGCGATCGACCAGGTCTTCCCGGTCATGCCGATCCACCGGCTCAACGAGAAACCCGACCGCCACGCCGTCCTCGCCGACATCACCTGCGACTCGGACGGCAAGATCGACCGATTCGCGAGCCCCCACGGCACCAAGCACTTCCTCGACCTGCACAAGCTCAAGGAGGGCGAGGTCTACTACATCGCCTTCTTCCTCGTCGGCGCGTATCAGGAGGTGCTGGGCGACCTGCACAACCTCTTCGGCGACGCCCATGTCGTGCATGTCTCGCTCGACGAGGACGGCGAGCCCTCGATCGACGAGGTCGTCCCGGGCGACTCGGTCCGTGATGTGCTCTCCTATGTCGAGTTCGAGCCGAACAAGCTGCTCGAACGCCTCAGGCTCGATGTCGAGCGAGCGCAGAAGCGACGCCTGCTGACCGTCGCCGAGGGCCAGTCGCTGCTGCGGTTCTACGAGGCCGGCCTCTCGGGGTACACCTACCTCGAAGAGTGACCCCCGCCGGCTCGCCCATGGGACGCCGGGAAAGGGGCTGGGAGAGAGGCGGATCATGCGCGAGTCCGAACTGCTCGAACACATCTACCGGAGGTCCGAAGGCCTCGCCGACGCCTCGACCGACCTCGTCGTGGGCCCGGGCGACGACTGCGCCGTGCTGCGGCAGGCCGGGGGCGGCCTGCTCCTGCTGACGGTCGACCAGCTCCTCGGGGGTGTGCACTACAAACCCGGCACCCCCGTTGACCTGATCGCCCGCAAGGCGGTGGCCAGGAGCGTGAGCGACATCGCCGCGATGGGCGGCACGCCCCGCTGGGCCCTCGCGACGGCGCTGTTGCCTGGGAACTACCCCCACGCCGACGAGCTGTTCGACCGCATGGCCCACTGGGCGACGCGCTGGGGCTGCCCGCTGATCGGGGGCGACATCGGCTCGGGGCCCGGCGAGCTGCACCTGACCGTCACGGTCGGGGGCGAGGCGCACCCCGAACGCGGGCCGGTGCTCCGATCGGGGGTCAAGCCGGGCGATGTGCTCTGTGTCAGCGGCCCGCTGGGCGGGGCGCTCGAAAGCGGCCACCACCTCGACTTCGAGCCCCGCGTCGAGCTCGGCCGGCGCCTGTGCGACACCCTCGGCAGAAACCTGCACGCGATGATCGACCTCTCCGACGGCCTCGGACGCGACGGGGCCAGGATCGCCAAGGCCTCGGGCGTGAGGCTGGTGATCGACGCGGAGAAGATTCCGAGGCGCGAGGGCGTGGACTCGTGGCGGAACGCCGCGGGCGACGGGGAGGACTACGAGCTGCTCGTCGCAATCGCGCCGGGAAGAAATGTCCCCGAGGGCCTGATCGAGATCGGCCGTGCCGAGGCGGGCCCCGCCGGGTGCGAGATCGTCGATTCGGGCGAGAAGATCGACGCGGGCGAAATGGGGTGGGACCATTAGGAGCGCACAGCCCCGTGCCACCCTGAAGCCGAAGCCATGACCGAACGCTGGACCATCACCAAAGAAGCGAATAGCCTCGACGCCACGGCGTCGGTCGCGCGCCGCCTGGCTCGACTGCTGCGTCCGGGCGACATCGTGCGGCTGTCGGGTCCGCTCGGGGCTGGCAAGACGACGCTGGTGCGTCACCTCGTCGTGGCGCTCGGCGTCGAGCCCGGGCTCGTCTCCAGCCCGACCTATGTGCTGATGAACGAGTACCCAGTCCCCGCGCCGAACGAAAACACCGAGCCACCGGCCCAGCCCCGCGCGAGCGTGATCGTGCACATCGACGCCTACCGCCTCGGGAGCGCCGAAGACCTGGAGTCGACGGGATGGGACACGCTCAAAGGCGACGAGATCGTGCTGATCGAGTGGGCCGAACGCGTCGAGGAGGCGCTGCCGCAGGACGCGGCGAGGGTGACGATCACCCCCACCGGCGAGGACTCCAGGCGCATCGAGATCGACGCCCCGCTTTCGTGGGGCGAGCGGGCGGAGGCGGGCGTGCTCCTGCGTGACGACACGGTCTGCCCCGTGACCGGGCGGCCGGTGAGCGCCGAAACGCCGTCCTGGCCCTTCGCCGATGAGCAGGCACGGATGGTGGATCTGCACCGGTGGTTTTCGGGGGGGTACAGCGTCAGCCGCCCGATCGAGGAACGCGATCTCGATCTGAGCGACTGAACGCCCCGCCTCCGACGCGGGCCCCGTACCATCTGACCGATGCCAGAACGGAAGCACAACCGCACACCGATTTTCGCCCCGGCCCTCGTTGTCGCATCCGCAAGCGCGGCGGCGCATGGCGCCGACGGCGAGATCGCCACCGGCCTCTGGCCCCTCTTCCGCCAGTCGTTCGACATCTTCACGATCGCGCTGGTGGTCGGTTCGTTCGTGGCGGTGGCGTTGATCGTGCGCTGCGTGATCGATCTTCGGGCGTCGAAGATCCTGCCTCGCCGGTCGGTGAACCGGATCGTCGAGATGACCGAATCCGGGCGGCTCGACGATCTGCGGTCGTTTGTGCGCAAGGACCGTTCGCTGCTGGGACACGCGGTGCGTGCGGCGCTTGACCACCCGAGGCGTACCAGGGCGGGCATGCGCGAGGCGGCCGAGCTCGCCGCCAGCGAACAGACCGCGAGGCTCTTCCGGCGTCTTGAACCCTTGAATGTCATCGGCAACCTCGCGCCTTTGGTGGGTCTTGCCGGGACGGTGTGGGGAATGATCTTGGCGTTTACAGCGCTCGGCGACACGGGCGGCCAGGCCGACCCGGGCGCGCTCTCGATCGGCATCTCCAAGGCGCTCTTTCACACGCTTCTGGGGCTGGTCCTGGCGATCCCGTGCCTCCTGGTCTTCGGGCTGTGGCGGTCGGGCGTCGACAAGATCGCAACGAGGGCCCTGGTGCTGGCCGGCTCTGTGATCGAGCATCTGCCAGCCAGCGATGAGCCGCAGTTACACACGGAACGAGAGCAGCGCACGGAGCGAAAGTGATGCGTCTGCGCTCGTTCCCGAAACCGGCCGAGGCGGGCAAGATCAACCTCACCCCGATGATCGATGTGGTGATGGTGCTGATCATCTTCTTCCTGATCGTCGGCCAGCTCGCGACCGACCGGCTCGAACCGGTCGACTTGCCCTTCGCCCAGACCGCGGCGCTACCAGAACCGGCCGACCCCGTGCTGATCCATGTCGTGCGCCGTGAGGACGGGGTGCGCGTGCTCTCGCAGGGCGTTGAGCTGGATGTTCAGGGGCTTGAGTCGATGCTGCGCGAGACGATGGCTCTTTCGCCGAACAGGCCGGTGCGCGTGCGCGCCGACAAGTCACTGCCGTACTCGCAGGTGAAACCTGTGCTCGATGCCTGCCGCCAGGCGGGCGTGGCGGCGGTGAGCCTGGCGACGGAGGGGCGTTAGCGATGTCCCGCCCGCTCAAACGACGCGACGCGAAGCACACCTACGAGCTGCACCACGGCCCGAGCATGACGCCGATGGTCGATGTGGTGCTGGTGATCCTGATCTTCTTCATGGCCGCGGCGGTCATCGTCGGCCCCGAGCGCCTGCTCCGCGCTGCGTTGGCCCGCGAGGCGCCTGGCGAGACGGACGGGCTCTTCTCGCTGCCCACCCCGAGGCTCGTGCTGCACCTGCGGATCGGTGAGGGGGGCGTGCCGATCGCCGAGGGGCTGGGTCTCGGAACGATGACGCTCGACGAGCTCGGCCCGTCGCTGCGGCGGCTGGCGGCCGAGATCGAGGGCTCGGAGGCGACGATCGTGATCGCCCCGGACGAGGGCGTGCTGTACGAGCATGTGGTGGTCGCCCGTGACCTGTGCGCCGAGGCGGGGCTGGAGCGGGTGGAGCTGCGGTAAGTTCAACCCTTCGTCCCCTCGCCCACGGCGAAGACCTGGAGGCGGTGGCTCTGGATCTTCAGGCCGTGCTCTTTGGCGAGGCGGTCTCGGATCTGCTGGAGCTCGGGGACCTGGATCGGGATGACCTCGCCGGTGTCGACGCGGATGAGCAGGTCGCTGGGGCGGCGGCCGTAGACGAGCTGGTAGTGGGCCTGCTCGTCCTCGAAGAGGACGCGCTGGATGATGCCGGCCTCTTGCAGGAGCTTGATGGTGCGGTAGACGGTGGCTTTGGAGACGCGCTGGCCGCGGTCTTTGAGGTGTTCCTGGAGGGTCTCGGCCTCGAACATCCCGTCGAGGCGGATGATCGCGTCGAGGATCTGGGCGCGTTCGGGTGTGTACTTGGCGCCCTCGGCCTTGAGCTTGCGCCGGAAGACTGCGCAGAGAGGGTCTGCGATGTCGATCGGCGGATCGTCGTGGGTCGGGGTCGAGTTCGGTCGCAGTTCCGCCATCTGAAGCGATGGTACGCGCCGGGGGCGGACGACGGTCGGGGGCTCGGGAGCGGCGTGATCCGGGACTTCAGGGGCTCAGGCCGCGTGGCGCGAGGCGAGCAGCAGTTCGTCGTAGCGACGCCGGAGGCCGGGGTCTTTGAGGAGCTGGTAGGCCTTGGTCAGCTCGGCGAACTGCTCGGCGGCGCCGGCCGAGGGGTTGCTGTCGGGGTGCAGGTCGCGGGCGAGGCGCCGGTAGGCGGCGCGGATGTCGTCGTCGGAGGCGCTGCGGGGGAGCTCGAACATCTCGTAGAGGTCCGGGACCTCGACCTCGACCTGCGCTGCGCTATGGGCGTTGTGCGCACTTTGGTCCGTCGTGGCGTGCTCGGCGTCGGCGGGGACCGCCTCGGGCTCGAACGATCCGGGGTCTTCGTTGACCGGGGTGGGCTCGGTGCGGTCGGGCACGAAGCCGTAGCGGGCGAGGTCGGCGATCATCGAGCGGGTCTTGGAGTCGACGCCGACAAAGCGGACGCCGATCTCGCAGGCATTGCCGAAGAGGCCGGTGCGCCGGATCCAGATCGGCTCGCCCTGGACGCGGAGGTACTTGTCTCCCGCGGAGATGCCGAACCAGAAGGGCTGGCCGATGTAGACGGGGCTCTGGCCCGGGCAGCGGACGCGCATGCCCGACGCGGAGAGGTCGACGACCTGCCCGAGCGAGCACATGGCGGCGCACATCGGATAGCGATCGGCGCGACGCCGACTGCCGACCCGGTCATCCCCGTTGAGGGGCTCGCTGCGTGGATTGAAGCGTCGTGCCATGGGGGGAGGATCGGCCGTGCGTGGCTTGCGACGCAAAAGCGGGTTCGCGCCGAGAGCCGTTTGACCCTCCGGCCCGCCCCTACCGCCGGAACAGGTTGCCGCGAGCACGCGTGATCGGACGCGGAGCGGGGAGCGGGGGAGCGTTCGCGGACCCTCGCCTTGAGGCAGGGGTTAGACTCTCGCCCGATGCCCCCCACCCCCTCGAGAGCAGCCCGCGAGCGCAAGTCGTCCGATGCCGAGGCTTCGCCGAGCCGTTGGGTGCTGCCGGCATGGGGGATAGGGCTGGTTGTCTTAATGATGGCCTTGGGGTCGATCGGGCTCGGGGTGGGCGGGCCCGTTGCGCCGTTTTTGGCGCTCGTGGGCGTGCTCGACGCTTGGGGGGCGCTGCTGCTGGCCTCGGTCTGGATGCTCGGCGCGGCCGGGCTCGGGCTGGCGTGCTCGGTGCTCTGGCGGGGCGGGACCGAGCGCTGGTGGATCGGCGCCGCCTTCGGGCCGGGGCTGATGCTGAGCCTTTGGCATCTCGCGGCGATGCTCGGGCTGATGGGGGTCGGCGCAGCGTGGGGGCTGTTGGTGCTCGGGCTGGCCGGGCTCGCTTGGACGCTCTGGCGCGAGCGCGGCGCGTTGGGCGAGCCGCGGTGGACGGGGTGGAGCTTGCTGGCGCTCCCGGCGATCGC
>SLFH01000039.1 GCA_007124345.1 Phycisphaerales bacterium
GTCCTCTCGTTAATGATTGCAGTAAATCTACCGGTGTCTTTCTTTATTATCCCGCCACCGGCTTGAAGGATTAAAGTGCTTAAAATTTCTTTTGAGTGCTCTATGTTTTCATACTCTCCCAAAGCGACAGAGGATCTGTTTATCTCCGTACCTTGCTTTCTAACCGTACCGGAAACAAATTCCGGAAAATCACCCCAACGTTCCGGAGGCCTTATATACCCCGACTCTCTAACCAAATCGCGATTCCAGTACATAACAACAGGATCAATTAAGACAGGGAATCCGTAAGAATACTTTTCCTCTCTGTTTAAAAAGACCTCACCGGCTTGTACAAAAGTGTCCCTGAACTGACGCTCGGAAAAAGAACTGAAAGATATCGTTAATATCCTTCTATTATGCTCCACTATCTGGTCTTGAGATATAAGCACCAAATCAGGGCCTTGCCCCATTGCCATTGCTTCAAGTAATTCTCTATCAAATCGTTCTATCGGAATATATCTATACTCAACCACCAGCTCTTCATTCTCTTCAAATGTTTTTTCTATCCAATCACTAACCAGTCTTTCTTCCATCGAACCCCAAAGATGAACTTTGGCGGGTCCGCCCCCGGGACCAAAAGACCCTAATGCAAAAACAGCCACCGCCATTACGGCGGCCACACCGAAAGACGTCATAAGAACGATCTGAAAAGTGGACATCTCTCCTATTTTTGACATATAAAAATTATACTATGTTACTTTTCTAAACAACAACTCATAATGATGTGCACCTGTTTCATGTACCTTTTCAAAAACAAGGGACCTTGACTTACATATCTCCTTTATTTCCTCGGGATCAACAATCCTATCCTCCGTAGGCCCCAAACCCCCGAAAGAGTTCTTCCAATCAATTACCAATAACTCCCCGCCCGGAGACAGGATCCTTGAGAGCTCATCCGCTAAGGATTCCTTGTCGTCAACTTGAAAGAAAATATTAGACGCCACAACCACACTCGCGACTCCGTCAGCGATCCTTGTTCCTCCCGGTTTTTCGGCATCTCCCCAAATAACTTCAACGGTCGACAGCCCCCTCTCCTTGGCTTCGGAAGCTACTTTTTCAAGCATGTTCTTCCTTATATCTATCGCATATACTCGACCTTTGCCTTCCAATCTCTCCGCAATGTTGAATGTATAATGACCGGCTCCGCAACCGACATCCGCAACATGCATACCCGGAGATATACTCAAAGCATTTAGAGCTTTTTTGGGATCAACGAAAATTGACATGTCGTAATTATAACACGGAGAAAAACCGAAAAGGGTGTGTATACTGTGTATTAAAAACAAATACCTGTGGCCAGAGTGTCCCCTTTCCTTGTCTTCATTATTCTGACCCCCTGGGTCTGTCTACCCAAACGAGGAACATCCTTTATGTTTATACGTATCACGTTGCATTTCTTGGATACCGCCATCAACTCTTCCTCCTCCTCCACGACACGAGCGGCGATGATGGAACCCGTCTTT
Source organism: Phycisphaerales bacterium (assembly GCA_007124345.1). Taxonomy (GTDB): domain Bacteria; phylum Planctomycetota; class Phycisphaerae; order Phycisphaerales; family UBA1924; genus SLFH01. Next base: position 1,503 of record SLFH01000039.1, read on the forward strand.
TCGGTAACGGAGGCCGTCTTTATCCCCATACCCCCTCTCTTTTGAACTTTATACTCGGAAAGAGAGGTCTTCTTACCATACCCGTTTTCGGTCAAAGTCAACAAAACGGGATCGGAATAGTGACCACGGGCGACCTCGGCACTTATAACTCTGTCTTTTCCTTTAAGTTTAATGGCCTTGACACCCGCCGCGCTTCTTCCCATCTGTCGAACGTCCTTTGATTTAAACCTTATCGTCTGACCTTTGGTCGTGGTCACGACCGCGGTATCCTTGGGTGCTATGAAAGAAGAAGAGACCAGACTGTCTTTGTCATTTAATTTTATTGCAATAAGTCCGTTCCTTCTCACTTCATAAAAATCGGTCGCTTTGACTTTCTTCGAAACACCATGTTTCGTTACCATTAAAACGGCATACTCCTCCTCTTTTTTAATATCTTTTGGCATCGCCAAAACGGAGCTTATCTTCTCATCCGAAGCCAAGGGTAAGAAATTCATTATGGACTTTCCTTTTGTCGATCTTTTACCTTCAGGGACTTCGTACATCTTGAGTCTATACACCTTTCCCAAATCGGAAAAGAACAGAATATCACTGTGAGTGGTCGCCGTTAAGAAAGTGGTCACGAAGTCCTCTTCTTTGGTGTTTAAGTCGATCACTCCGACCCCTCCTCTCTTTTGAGTCCTGTACTCTTGAGGGTTTGTTCTTTTTATATACCCGCCTGACGTCATCACAAGAACGTTCTCTTCATCCGGAACAAGGTCCTCAGTGGAAAAAGATTTAACACTGTGAGGAGATATCGTGGTCAATCTGTCATCTCCGTGTTTTTCGGCCAACTCTTTCGTCTCTTTACTTATTATGGAACGTACTTTTTTGGAGCTCTTCAGTATGGACTCAAGCTCTTTTATCAATTTTTGAGTATTGATAAGGTCATCCTCTATCTTCTTTCTTTCCAATCCGGCCAGTTTTTGCAATTTCATCTCGAGTATCGCCGTAGCTTGCCTGTCAGAGAACTTGAACTCTTTCATCAAATTGGCGTGCGCAACTTTGGTATCCTTGGACGCTTTTATCAGTTTGATTATCTTATCAATGTGATCCAACGCCTTTTTGAGTCCCAAAAGAATATGTTCTCTTTCTTTCGCCTTATTTAGATCGTACTCTGTTCTCCTTTTTATCACCTCGAAACGATGAGCGATGAACTGCTCCAGTACCCCCTTCAGAGAAAGAGTCTGCGGTACCCCTTTGACCAGTGCGACCATATTCATATGAAAAGTATCTTCAAGTGACGTATGTTTATAGATGGAATTAAGCACCGTCTGGGGATGAGCGTTACTTTTAAGTTCTACGACCACCCTTATATCTTTCGTCGATTCATCCCTCAATCCTTTGATCCCGTCTATCTTTTTGTCTTTTACCAAAGAAGCTATCTTCATTATGAGGTCGGCCTTGTTCACCCTGTAAGGAATGGAAGAGATGAGTATGAACCTGCTTCCCGCCTTACCTTCTTCTATCGATGCGTGTCCTCTTGTGACTATTCCTCCTCTTCCCGTGGCATAAGCCTGTTGTATATCATTTTTATTAAAAGCTACACCCCCAGTTGGAAAATCCGGCCCTTTTACGAACTGCAAAAGGTCTTCCGTGGTCGCTTTGGGGTTCTCCACCATATAAAGTATGGCATCGGCCACCTCCCTTATATTATGCGGAGGAACATTGGTGGCCATTCCTACGGCAATGCCCAGAGTTCCGTTAACGAGCAGATTCGGAA
>SLFH01000152.1 GCA_007124345.1 Phycisphaerales bacterium
CCAACGCCGACGGCGAGCCCCTCTCCGGCGATGACCTCGCCGCCAACTCGGCCAGGGGCGATATCCAGCTGCACTGGGCGCTCGATCCGCCAGACGCCGACGACTCCCCGATGTTCCGTCTCGTCGGACGCCTCGACGGCGAACTCGTCGACGACCGCGTCGTCTACTACGAAGGGCCGCAGCAACGATCGTTTATCTCCGGCCTCGAAGACGGCACGCACGAGTTTGTCGTGATGGCCCGCCTCGCCGACACCGACCCTTGGGGCCCCGAGAGCGAGCCGATCGTCTTCACCGTCTTGCACCACTCCCTCCGCCAGACCTTCATTCTCCTGGGGATCGGCGCGTTCCTGTTCATCGCGATCGTCTTCGTCGTCGTGCGTGAGGCCATCTTCGCCGAGAACCCCTTCGCCGACGAGGACGACGCGGCCGAGCCCGCGCCGGCGGACCGAGCCGCGGAGAAAGGGAGCGGGGCGTGAACAACGGCACGAAAGAGGGCCTCCTCCTCGATCCCGGCCTCGGCATCGCCCTGCTCGCGGTCTTCGGCCTCGGCTGGATCGCCCTGGGCGTCTGGTGGGGCCGCAAAGCCAAGACCACCGAGGGCCACATGCTCGCGGGGCGCAATGTCGGCCTCGCCCTGGGCACCGCGACCGCCGCGGCGACATGGATCACTTCCAACACCACCATGCTCGCGCCGCAGTTCGCGCTGCAGCTCGGCATCATCGGCGCCCTGGCCTACTGCACCGCGTCGTTCGGTCTGTTTCTCTTCGCCCCCATGGCCGCACGCATCAGAACCCTGATGCCCAACGGCTTCACCAGCGTTGAGTTCATCCGCCTGCGCTACGGCGAGACCGCCTACTGGCTCTTCCTGCTCATCTCGATCTTCTACAGCATGACCTGGCTGGTGAGCATGGCGATGGCCGGGGGCATCGCGCTGGAGGCCCTCTCGGGCATCCCCTACCTGACCGGCATGACGGTGATCCTCGCGGTCTGCGTCGCGTACACCGTGTTCGGCGGGCTGTACGCCGTCATCGGCACCGACTTCATCCAGAGCATCATCATCCTCGCGGGGCTGGTGATCGTCGCGGTGATGATCCTCGCCAAGGAGCCGCCAGGATCGGTCTACGAGCGCCTTGAAGAGTCTCGCCCGATGCTGCTGAGCGCCCTCTTCCCCGCGGCCCTGATGGCGCTGTTCAACAACATGCTCTTCGGCATCGGCGAGATCACCCACAGCAATGTCTGGTGGAGCCGCGCCTTCGCGATGCGCAAGGGCGTCGGCGCCAAGGCCTACCTGCTCGGCGGGCTCGTCTGGCTGCCCATCCCGCTGGTCGCGGGATTCTTGGGCCTCGCGGCGCCCGCCTTGGGCATCAACATCCTCAGGCCCGATGTCGCCGGGCCTGTCGTCGCGGCCGAGATGCTCGGCACGCTCGGCGCCGTCCTCGTCTTCATCGTCGTCTTCTGCTCGCTCGCTTCGAGCATCGACAGTCTGCTCGCAGCCACCAGCGACCTGATCACCAAGGACATCGTCCAGAATCTGTTCATGAAGAACGCGACCGACCGCCAGCTCCGCAAGGTGGTCATGGTCGTGATCATCGGCCTGGGCGTCGTCACCTGGCTGCTCTGCCTGGGCAGGTCACAGACGCTCGCCGAGGTGCTCTTCTTCGCCGGCCCGATGGTCGGCGCCACGATCTGGCCCATCATCGCAGGCCTGTACTGGAAACGGGCAAACCCCATCGGCGTCTCCCTGGCGATGCTCTTGGGCACCGCAGTCGGACTCTCTGCCTATATGACCATCGGCTGGTACACCGGCGCGCTCGTCGGCACGGCCGTATCATTCGTCATCGTGGTCGCCAGCACCGCCCTCTTCCCCCGCGAGTTCGATTGGCGCCGCCTCCGCGTCAGCACGGCCCCGGTGATGCCGTCAGACCGCATCAGAGAAGAGGCCGCCCAGTGATCTCCCTCGTGCCCCAGTGGATTTTCTCGACTCTCATCTACGGCGCCGTCGCCCTGGCCGCCATCGCGGCCATCGGCCTGATCGCACTGCTCCTGCTCGACCGGAAAAACGGAGAACTCTGGTAATGCCCTCCACACCCTCCACCTCCATCGAAGTCCCCGCCCCGATGGACACGCTGCCCTTCCGCAGCAACTCCAAGGGCGTCCGCCTCGACCCGCGCACGCTGCTCAAGAGCGGCAAGATCGACTGGGAGCGCCTCGGAGCCCTCAACAACACCAGTCTCGTCCATGCAAAGGACCTCGACCGCGAGACCGTCGTCGCCCTCGCCCGCGCCGCGGCCCTTCTCGAGTCCGTCCACATCGAGGAGACCAAACCCCTCGACGGAAAGATCGCCATCACCGCCTTCTTCGAGGCCAGCACACGCACGCGACTCTCGTTCGAGTCCGCCGTCCTCCGCCTGGACGGAAAGGTGCTCAGCGTCCCCGACGGCCAGGTCACCGGCATCGCCAAGGGTGAATCGCTCGTCGACATCGGCGAGATGTTCAACACCTACGGCGATGTCGTCATCATGCGACACCCTGCCACCGAGAGCGTCGACGAGATCCGCCAGAACCTCGCCGTGCCGCTGATCAACGCGGGCAACGGCTCGGGCCAGCACCCCACCCAGGGCCTGCTGGACTGGTACGCCCTGCTCAAGTGGCGCCCGACGCTCGCCACACCGGACTGTCCCAAGGAAGACCGCATCCACCTTGGCATCGTCGGCACGCCGGGCAGCATGCGCGCCGTCAAGAGCTTCGTCCGCATCGCGCTGCGCTTCGCCGGCGCCGTCGAGAAGATCACGATCGTCTCGGAAATGGCCGACCCCGTCGGCCTGGATCTGGGCAACGAGGTCGAGAACTCCCCCATCACCGTCGAGGTCACCAACAACCTGCAGGAGGTCGTCGCCGACCTCGACGCGATCTACATGAACTCGATCGCCCTGCTCGGCGACAGCTACAAAAGGCTCGACAGCCGCTACAAGCTCTCGCCCGACACCAACCTCAAGCCCGGCGCGGTCATCATGCACCCCCTCGCCCGCAACAACGAGCTCGACCCCGCCCTCGACGACACCATGCACAACCTCTACTTCGCACAGGCCGCCGGCGCTGTCTTCTCGCGTCAGGCCCTCCTCTGCGCCGTCCTCGGGCGCATCGGCCGCCTCGCCGACATCGCCGGCCGCTGACAACCGGCCCTCGCACCGTCTCTCGTACCCACCCTCGACACCAACAACAAAGGAGCCCACGCGTGTGCGG
>SLFH01000266.1 GCA_007124345.1 Phycisphaerales bacterium
CCACGCCCCGACATTCATGAAGAGCGCCAGGATCAGGAAGGGGAGCATGAACTCCCGCCCGATCATCCCGCCGACCGCGACGAGCAGCCCCGTCAAGGCGCCGAGGAGGAAGACCGTCTTGATGTTGTTGACAAACGCCGTCATGGCCGAAGATTCCTGCTGTTGATGTTGACTGTCCTGCTGCGGTTTTTCTGAAGCGGGTACGCCCTCCGGAGCCGCGATGTTCGTTGCGCTGCGGGCTCGGAACCCCCGGACCCCTTCCCGAGATTCGTGCATGCAGAACCCGTGCCGGGCGGCGTTGCTTCCCGGGGGCCCGCCGGGGGCCGCTCTGCGTGCCGTGCTCTGACGGCTCGGGCAGGCGCGGGTTTACAGCCCTGCCATTCTGACCGCCGCGGCGAGCAGCACCACCGCGATAATCACCCGCACGATCCGCAGCGGCAGGTGGTGCATCAGCCCCGCGCCCAGGCGACCGCCCAGCACCGCCATCGGCCCGATCGCGGCGATCAGGATGAGCGCCCCGGTAACCGGCTGGCCGTGGGTGTGCAAGGTGCCGGTCTTGATCGAGGCGCCGACGACCGCGGTCGCGGGCATGACCGTTAGGCTCGTCGCCACGGCGTGCTTCAGCCGCACGGCGCACAGGAGCTGCAGTTGCGGGATCAGGACCGACCCGCCCCCGATCCCCAGCAGCCCACTGACCAGCCCCGTGCTGGAGCCGCAGAAGCTCAGACGCAGCTTGTCGATGCGTTCCTTTGGCCGGGTCTCCTCGCGCACGGGGCGGAAGGCTCGCCAGATGTTCAGCAGGCAGTAGATCGCGATGAAGACCGCGAGCCCCTGACGCAGGCGCGCGCCCTCGACCTTGTTCGAGAGCACGACGCCGACGACCATCCCGATCAGCATCGCCGGCAGGATGACCTTCACAAGGTCGAAGCGGCTCTGCCCCGCCTGGCGGTGGCGGATCGCCGCGGGGACGGCGACGAGGATGTTGATCCACATCGCGGCCGCCATGTACATGTGCTGCTCTGACTGCCCGGCGGTTTGGTATCCGAGGAGGAACGCCAGGCCGGGCAGGACGATCAGGCTCCCGCCGATGCCCGCCAGCCCGCCGACGGTGCCGGCAAAGAGCCCCAGCACGCCGCAGAGGATCACCTCGAGCACGCTCACGCCCGGCCCCCCGTCGCTCGGCGCAGGGCGTCACCGGCGTCGCGGCCGGTGGACAAAAACAACAACGGGGCAGGCTGCGCCATGCCCCGGAGTATTGCGGCGTCATCCGCCCGTTGCGAGCGGCTGGCGTCAGTTGTTCTGGCGATCAGTTCGCCGAGATCACATCGTTGAAGATCTGGAGGTCGCGGACATCGACGACGCCGTCGCCGTTGAGGTCGGCGGTGGGGTCGCCCCGGTTGAAGCGGTCGAGGTAGTGCTGGATCTCTGCGGGGCTGATGTTGCCGTCGCGGTTGAGGTCGATCAGGCGGAGGTTCTGCATGGTTGAGATCTGGTCGCGGATGTCGTTGGCCGCCCGCTCGCGATCGGCCGCGGACAGCGTCCCGTCGCCGGAGGAGTCGTACTGGTTGATGAAATCTCGCTGCATGTTCTGCACCGTTTCCCAGTTCATCGCCGGTCCCATCTGGCGACGCTGCTCGGGCGAGAGGTCTCTGAAGGAGCTGACGCCCTGCTGGGCGAGGAAGTCCTGCATCATCTCACGCCGGGCCTCGCCCATCTGTCGCCGGATGACGCCGGCGTAGGCCATCATTTCTTCGTTGGTGAGGGGGATCTCGCCGCCCCACGCCTGCTCGAGGCGGTCGCGCATCTGGCTCATGCGCCGCTCCTGCCACTCGTGCATGTTGGCGAGTTCTTCCTCGTTGAGCACGCCGTCGCCGTCTTCGTCGAAGCGTTCGAGCATCCAACGCTGCATGCGCTCGGCGCGACGGAGTTGGGCTTCGAGTTGGGCGTCGAGTTGGGCGTCGAGATCGTCGGGGTCGATCTCGCGGTTCCATGGGTTGTCGCCGCCGCGACCGCGACGGTCGCCTCGCCTGCCCGCCCGCTCCTGCGGCTCGTTTGCGTCGTTGTCGGTCTCTGACGCCGCCTCCTGCGCGAGCTCGGCCATCGACGGGCCACGGGTCAGGGGCTGGGGGCGGTCCTCGGCCAGCCGCTCGGCCCGGCCGTTGGTTGACTCCGGAGTCGCCTGGACCTCGGCCTGGGCCACGCCCTCGTTCTCCGCCGCCGAACCGCCAGAGCGGACAGCCGCAGAGATCGCGATCGCCCCAACGACAACCACCGCGGAACCCACCGCTATAGCAACACCGTTCATTCGAAACCTCCAAAAGGTCGCGGCGGACCCCCGCCACCCGAGCCAAACGCGGCTCCTCAGGAGGTTATTGCATCGGATGCCGGACCCGGATGCACAGAAAATCGCGGTTCGGGCCCCGCCCCGTCACCCAGAACCCTGACAAAACCCTTTGCCGATGCGGGTCTTAGTCCTGCAGCACCCAGTAGTACCGGCCCGAGGCGATGCGGCGGAAAAACCCGCCGTTCACATCCGTCCCGTCGATCATCGCCGAGATCTCGTTCATGTACGCGACATCCCGCGTCGGCGGCGCGCTCGCCTGGAAGTGCACGCCGACGGCCGCGTGGACGCCTGTGTCCATGTACTCGGTGTCCCAGAGGCCGCCGATCGGTGTGATCCGCTCGAAATGCTCGCGACGGATGAACTGTTCGAGCTCTTCGGGCAATTGCCCGCTCGACCCGTCGGAGGGGTACCGCCCCGTCCGCACGCGGTAGAGCTCGCAGGCGGTCGCGAAGGTGCGGAGGTTCTCGACAAACGCGGTCCGGCGCGAGTCCTCGCTGGCGGCGCCGAAGAGCGGGGTGACGATCGCCGCGAGGATCCCGAGGATGACGACGACAATCAGGATCTCGACCAGCGTGAAGCCGTGCCGAGCCGCATCCCACCGCTTGGAGAGCCACCCTTGTCGATTGCGCACTATCTGATCCCCTTCCGCCCCGCCGCGATGGGGCTCGAAAGGGGTTTCGGCCCGCCGGGCCGGGGGCCAGCCGGCGGGCAGGTTGATCGAGGGCATGATCTTCCACAGCTTGCCATGCTCGAAATTCATTACCGTCTGCTTGCAATCCTCGCGCAGCACCATGCCAAGCCCCGGTGTCCAGAAGCTGCGATGAACGGGCAGCGCCCGAATGCCCTGATGCGACAGGCGCGCAACATGGCCGCGGTTGAAATCGATCA
>SLFH01000315.1 GCA_007124345.1 Phycisphaerales bacterium
ATCGACGCCGACGACTTCTTCGCCTTCCTCGCCGCCTTCGCCGCGGGCTGCTGATCGCTCAACGCGAGCACTTCTGAGAAGCACACCGCCCCCGCCGGGACCGCCCGGCGGGGGCTGTTTCGTTTCGGCCCGACCGACGCGGCCCGGAGAGTCTGCACCCATGACTTCTGATGCGGAGGGCGGGTTGGAACGGTGTAACCCGGGACAATCATCGGCCCAGCGAGCGTCGACATCCGACCGCGGGCCGAGCGATCCCCTTCCATCTGAGTTGTCCCGTGTTCCGCGGCGCGATGAACGCGCATCGGCTTGCAACAACGGACATTTCCTGCGAAACTCCCGGGGTCCACACTGCTCTCGCCGAGAGGCGGCGGTCATCGCGCTTCCCGTCTGCGAGCCGCCAGAAGGAGATTGTCATCATGAATCTGTTCCGTTCTCGCGCACGGGTGAGCGTCCTTTCCCGTGCGTGCTCGCTCGCCCTTGCGGTCTTCGCGGGTCACGCCGCCGCGGCGGTGATCAATGTCCCCGCTGACCAGCCGACCATCCAGGACGCGGTGAATGTCGCCGTGAGCGGCGATGAGATCGTCGTCGCCGACGGCGTGTGGTCGGGGCCCGGGTTCATCAATGTGGACCTGCAGGGCAAGGACCTGATCATCCGTTCGGCCAACGGGCCGGGTTCGACCACGCTCGACGGCGCGTTCCAGGGGCGCGCCTTTCTGATCACCTCCGGCCAGACCGCCGCAACCGTCATCGAGGGCTTCACTTTCGACAACCACGGCGATTTCTTCACCGATGAGGGCGGCGCGATCCTCGTCCAGGCTTCGGGGGCGACGATCCGCAGCAGCGTGTTCCGCAACGGCGTCGCTCTGGAGGGCGGGGCGATCGCCGCGGTCGGCGGCGCGGAGGTCGCCATCGAGAACTGTCGTTTCGGAGCGCCGGACTTCGCCGACTCGGGCGGCGCGATCTACATCAACGCGGCGACCGTCAGCATTACTTCGAGCGAGTTCAAGGACATCGATCTGAACACGATCTCCGGCGGCGGTTCCGGCGGCGCGATCAACATGCTCAGCGGCGAGCTCAACATCACCGACAGCCTCTTCGAGAACATCACCTCGGGCCAACGCGGCGCGATCCGGACCTCCGGCTCCTCCTCCAACCCGACTGTGCTCAATCTGTCCGGCTCGACGCTCCGGAACAACACGACGGCCGGTGTCGGCGGCGCGATCCGGACATTCAACACCGACATGACCATGGTCGATTGCGTGTTCGAAGGCAACTTCGCAGAGACCAGGCAGGGCGGCGCCTTCTACGCCAGCGCCACCTTCATGACGCTTGTCGAGAACTGCCAGTTCATCAACAACTCCGCCGGCGATCCTCTGGGCGGGGGTGAGATCCACGGCGGCGCCATCCGCTTCCACGCCTCGGGGGGACGCGACTCATTCGGCAACTTCGTCGGCTGCCTCTTCGAGGGCAACACCGTCCAGACCGGACCCGCCGCGACCGCGGGCGCCGCACGCGGCGGCGCGATCTACCAGTTCGCCGGCGACTCCACATTCATCGACTGCGTCTTCCGCGACAACGCCGCCTACGGCGTCAATGTCCCCGCGGACTCGACCTACGGCGGCGCGATCGCCGTGCGCGGCTCGTCGGTGATGCTCATCCGGGGCTGCCTCTTCGAGGGCAATGTCGCGCGGAACCTCACCGATCCCACGGTCAGCTCGTGGGGCGGCGCCGTCGCCAGCCTCTCCTCCTCGGCGGATCTGACGATCGAGGACTCGGAGTTCTACGAGAACGACTCGCAGCAGGGCGCCGTCTATCTCCAGGGGTTCGTCGGCAGCGCCACCATCCCCAGCCATGTCGTCAGGAACTGCGTCTTCGAGGACAACACCAGCCGGTTCGGCACGCTCAGGATCGCGACCAACATGGTCGTCGAGGTGACCGGCTGCGTCTTCCGCAACAACTTCTCGGAGGCCAGCCGCGGCGCCATCGCCGTCGCCAACGCCGACACTTACGTCACCATCGAGGACTGCCTCTTCGAGAACAACACCGCCACCACCACCGGCGGCGCGATCGGCCTGCTTAACGCGACCGAGGTCACCGTCCGCAACAGCGTCTTTGACGGCAACATCGGCGCGACCAGCGGTGGGGCCATCCGCATCGACCACAATGACTCCAGCAGCCTCGGCCTTTCCAGCGTTGTCATCGAGGGCTGCGAGTTCCGCAACAACGACTCCCCCTTCGGCGGCGCGATCTCGATGCCGCTGTTCTCCGGGGGATTCACCGTCGACCTTACCGTCCGCGACTCTCTGTTCGAGGAGAATACCGCCAACCAGGGCGGCGCCATGCACATCCAGGGCTTCGAGGGCGACGCAGCCAGCGACCCGGTCTTCGCGGAGGTCGTCATCGAGGACTCCGTCTTTAGAAGCAACTCTTCGGCCTCCAACGGGGGCGCGATCCGCGTCTTTACAGGAGCGGATATCGCCGTCACACGCACCGTCTTCGAGAACAACAGCGCCGGCACGAACGGCGGCACGCTCTGGCTCCAGTCCGTCGCAGGCGAAGGCCTCCGCGATGTCGTCATCATCGGAAGCAGCGCGGTCGAGAACGGCGGCGCCGTTTCCCATGTCAACGCCGACAGAGGATCCACGCTCAAAATCACCAACACGCTCATCGCGGGCAACCAGTCCGGCGCCAACGGCGGCGCGATCCGAACGCTCGCCGGCGCCGCTACCAACATTCTCAACAGCACCATCGCCGCGAACTCCGCGGAGCTCGGCGGCAACGCCATCAGCGCCGCCAGCGCAGCCGCCGTACGACTCGACAACTCCATCGTCTGGGGCGCCGGCGACAACACCACCGACCAGATCAACCTCGCTGGCGACGCGTCGGTGACCGCGAACTGGTCGAACATCCAGGGCGGCGAGGCCGCAGTCGTCATCGCCGACACCGGCACGACCAACTGGCTTGCCGGCAACATCAACGCCAACCCCGTCTTCGCCGACCCGGCGAACGGCGACTTCACCCTCGCCCCCGGCTCGGCCTCCGTCGACGCGGGCGACAGCTCGCTCGTCACCGGCATCGACTTCGACCTCGCCGGCAATCCCCGCGTCATCGACGCGGTCAACTACGCCACCACCGGCCCGAGCACACCGGCGGTCGACCACGGCGCCTACGAGGCCCCGGCCGACCTCCCCGGCGGCACCGGCCCGACCTGCCCGCCCG
>SLFH01000021.1 GCA_007124345.1 Phycisphaerales bacterium
CGCGAGCCCTTGTGACCGGAGAGGCCGCGGAGGCGGCGCATGTTGGACTCGAACTCGCGGTAGCGGCTCGACTCGTCGACAACATAGGAGCGCCCGCCGAGGTGGAAGCGGAGGGTCTTGGCGGCGTGCGCGTCCATGACGGGGAACCGCTCGGCGTCGATGAAGAAGTGGGCGAACTTGGAGGCGAAGCCGTGCTGCTTGCGCTTGGAGGGCTTGCCGGAGGCCTGGGGGATGTCGGCGAGGCGGTCGACGATCATGGGGTCGGCGGGGTCGGCCTTGGCCATGACACGCTGCAGGTGGCGCACGGCGACGGCGCGCGCGAGCACATGGGGCCCGGCGAGCGCGTTCAGCGAGACGACCTTCACGAGGATCTCTTCACGCCCGAAGCCCGGACAGCGTTCGGCGAGGTGGAAGAGCGCCGCCTCGCCCTCGCACTGCTCGGTCAGCCGCCGATAGATCCGCTCCCCCGCTTCGACCATCTCGCTGGTGAGCAGGACGGGGCGGAAGTTGCCGGCTCGGTCGGTCTGCGGCTCGGGCACGGCGACGGGGCGAACCACCACTTCCGGGGTGCCGGCCTCTTCCGTAACTTGGACTGGCTCGATTCGGGGCTGGCGGGCTGGCGCGGGTTTCGCCGGAGCGGCCTTGGACGCGGGCTGGTCTGACGCTTGGCGAACGGACACCTCGGCAGCGGGCGTCTGGACGCGCGGGGACGCGGCAGGCTGGCGGCCTTTGGCCTGGCGCGGCTCGTGCTGTCTGTCCCAGAGCCCGGTGCCGTCGTTGGCGGTCTGGGTGTTTCGGGTGGTCTGATCGTCCATGAACGGCTCCCGTGGTTTGCAACAGCACTATACAGCATCGTGGAAGGCCGACGCACGCCGGACCGCCCAGATTCACACCTCGGCGTGCAAGTTCCGCCGAGTGCCGCCGCAGGAGCCGGCCGGAGGGATTCGGGTTGGCCCCTCGCGCCGTGCGGCCTGTCGGAACATCGCTCATGGCCGTGTTTGCGAGGCGGTGCGGGCCCGGCGGAAGCATCGGTGCGAGGATGCGTCGCCGCCCGATTGCCGCCGCGTCCGGTGGCGGCGTATCATCGCCCCGAGCCGCCACGGGGCGGCGAACGAGTCGGGCGCATAGCTCAGTTGGCTAGAGCGCTGCCGTCACATGGCAGAGGTCACAGGTTCGAGTCCTGTTGCGCCCATTCCCACCTGTCTCATCGCGAGCAATCTGTGCCAGCCCGAAGCACGGCCCGATCGATTAGGATCGGGCATGCGTTGCTGTCAGCGAGTTGTCGTTTCCATCTGCGCTTTGGCTTCGGCCTTTGCTTGTGCGGCTGCGTTGGCTCAACTTCGGTTTGTGGATGTCACGGCGGGGGTCGGGCTGGAGGATGAGGATGGGCCGATCAGCGCGGGGCATGTTGCCGCGACGGATCTCGACGGGGACGGGTTTGATGACCTTGTGGTCGGGCGGTCGCGGGTGTTCTTGAACAGGGCGTTGCCGGACGGGTCGGGGCGGGCCTTTGTTGAGGTGACGGAGACCGGCCTGCCCGAGCTGGGACGCGGGGATCTGATCGTGTTCGCCGATCTCGATGGCGACGGCATCCCCGACGCGATCGTCGCCCGCTACCTGGATGTGCACAGCGAACGCTTCGAGCCGCCGGCGGAGGGGACGCCGCAGGGGGTCGCGTGGCTCAAGGGCAACGGGGACGGGACATTCGGCAGCCCGCTCGGCTCCTTCTATGAGATCGAGGCGGCTCGGGGCGGGACGGCGTGCGCGATCGCGGTCGGCGACCTCGACCTCGACGGCAGGCTCGACATCGTTGTCGGGCATTGGTACGAGCACTACGGGCAGAGCTTCGCCGGGCTGCCGAGCGATGTCTTGCTCCAGCGCGTCGGCGACGACGGCGGGATCACCTTCGAGCGGGTGGCTTGGCCGACCGACGGCGAGGAGTTCGCCCCCGAGACCGATGCGGGCGGCAGGCCGACCTACGGCGTTGTGATCGCCGACCTTCTCGGCGACGCGGCGCCGGGCAACCATCCCCAGATCCTCGAACTGAACTATGGGCGACGCTGGAACCGGCTCTGGATGCTCGACGCGGATGGCGAATGGCGGGATATTGCGCCGGAGGTCGGGCTCGACGGCGACGAGATCCGCCACGGACGCCATCCCGAGTGGCTGAAAGAGCGGGCGAAGACCGACCCACGTTTCGATCGGTCCGACGAGCGGCCGTTCCGGGCCAACGGCAACACCTTCGACGCCGCGATCGGCGACATCACAGGTGACGGGCGGTTCGATGTGCTGTTGACTGAGATCACGCACGGGTGGGCCGGCGAGAGCAGCGACCCGACTCGGGTGCTTGTGCGCACCGACACCGACGCCGGGCCGCGGTTTGTCGAGCGGGAGTCGCTTTCTTTGGACCGGCGCCCGCGAGACCCGACCATCCAGAGCTGGAACCAGGGCGATATCTACGGGGTCCTCGCCGACTTTGACCTTGACGGTCGCATCGATGTGATGGTCTGTTCGAGCGACTACCCCGACAACCAACGGCTTCGGATCTGGCGCCAGCGGGACGACGGCTCGCTCGTCGATGTGACGAGTTGGATCGGCATCGATCACATCGGCGCGGGGCAGCCGGCGCTGCTCGACTTCGACGGCAGCGGGCGGCCGGACATCGCCGTGGGGCAGAGCTTCAACAGGCTGAACGCGGCGCAGCGGGCCGGACGCACGCCGAGGCTGAGGCTCTTTCAGAACGCGACGCCGGAGCGGGCCGATCGACGCGCCCTGTCGCTGCGGCTGGAGGGCGATCCGGGGCGAGGCGTCAACGGTCCGGCGATCGGCGCGGTGGTCCGCGTGACGGCGGAGATCGACGGCCGGTCGGTCACGCAGACGCGCATGGTCGTCGGGCCCGGAGGCCACCAGGGCAAACAGCAGTCGCTGGAACTGCACTTTGCGCTCGGCCCGGACCCCGCCGAACGGGTCGAGATCCGTTGGCCGGACGTGTCGGGCAGCGTCACGGTGCTGACCGGCCTTGATGCCGGACGGCACACAGTCCGGTTCGAGTCGGGCGAAGGCGGCTGATACACCCCGCCCTATGCCGCCAGCGCCGAGCGGAGCGTTATGACCCCCTCGCCCTGCCCTTGTGTTCGTCGAGCCACGCCTCCATGCGGACCGGGGTCTGCAGGCCGACGCGTCGGTCGACCTCCTCGCCCGA
>SLFH01000273.1 GCA_007124345.1 Phycisphaerales bacterium
AAAGAGGATCTGGGCGATGCCGGTGGCCGCGGCTGCGATATTCCCGAAGCCGAACACAGCCGCGACGATTGCAACTAAGAAGAATACGAGTGCCCAATAAAGCATTTCTGTAGACCTTTCTTCGCCCCTGGCCTTACACTGCCGATCGGCGTATCACCGATCTGTCGACGGAGAGACCGACTCTCTCGCTTCTTCGAGTGATTCCTTCGCTGCGCGGTCGAGGCTCTCGGCGGCCTGCTCGAGCCGCTCCCCGGCCTCTTCCAGGTGATCGCGCGATTCGTCGTTGCATCCCGATACGAACGCGAGCACGCCGGCGCCCGCGACGAGCACAACAAACCTCGCCCGGCCGGCGGAGTCATTCCGCGGACCGAGGCCCCGGGGACCGGGGCGCATCGGCCCGCGGAGGGAGGCACCGGAGTTATCCTCTCCTCGTCCTCCGGCGTTCCTTCTAGATTGCGAATTGCCGTTGGATGCGCGAGCGTAAAAAGATGCGGCGAGCCTCTTGTAGTGTCTTACACCCGTGCCCCGCGAACGCCGTTGCGTGGCGTAACCCTTATCCATAAGGGGGGGTGCGTCGGTCTGTTCGGCTCGCTGCTCCATACCCCAGTGTTTACGCGTCCGGCGCTCTCGCTGGATTGCGGAGACTGCGCAGTTTCACATCGATATAGGGTGTACGACTGATGAAGAACACGGCCAGGCGTGCCGAGACCACGACGCCTCCGGCGTCTGCGACGGCCCCAGAAGCGATCGATCAGAAACACAAATAGTTTCAATACAATCAGAAACGGAGGCTGCCCAGGAGCACCGGGCCTTCGTCCGCGTCGGGGGCGTCAGGCGCGCCGTAGCTGATGAGCATGCGGAGCTGCTCGGGCGCGTCCTCGGGCAGAGAGATGGAGAATTGGCCGTTGCCCGACTCGTCGATGTTGAAGGCGCCCCCGGCGATCCGTTGTTTGCCGTTGATCTCGAACCAGAGCGTGTAGACGCTGCCTTCTTCGGCGGGGCTCAGCGCGTGGGTGATGACGTGGCAGATATTTTGCTCGCGATCCCAGAAAAGGCGACCCCACGCGTCGGGGTGCGACCCGGCGCCTTCGAGCATCACCACCTCCAGAGCCGACGAGCGAATCACGCCCATGAACTCGTCCAGGCCGCGCCCGGCACGCCGAAACTCCTCGGCGATCCGCTCGAGGCCGGTCGCCTTCTTGCCCAGCTCATCGATCCCGGAATGGAGCGAAGCGATCTCCCGCTTGGTCTCGCTGAGGCGGTGGCCCATGTACGCGTAGGTCCCGCCGAAGGCGAGCAAAGCGCAGGCCGCGGCGGCCGCGACAGGACGCCACCTGAAGACCTGCCCGGGGATGGGCGATGACTCTGCTGCACCTCCCGAGTCGCCTTCCGCATGGTGGGGCGGCTGCCGTTGCGGCTCGTTCAAACGCCTGAGAAGCCGCTCCTTCGCGCCGGACCCCGGGGGGATCGGTTCGAGCAGCAGCGGAAGGTGCTGCAGGGTGGCGTGGGCCTCGGCGAGGGCGCCGATGCACTTCGGGCAGCCCCCGTTCAGGTGCCGACGCATCTCCGCCGCTTCGATCGGTTCGAGCGTGCCTGACAGGTACGAGAGCATCTGATCTTGGCGTTGCATGCAGTTCATGACGCATCGTCTTCATAGGCGCTACGCAGCGAGTCGCGCATTCGGATGAGGCCTTGTCGGATTCTTGTCTTGATTGTGCCGAGAGGCTGCGTTAGTGCCTCGGCGATCTGGGAATGGCTGAGGCCGTCGAAAAAGGCGAGTTCGATCGCCTCTCGCTGATCCTCGGTAAGAGCCTCCATCGCCTCGCGGGTCCGCAGACGCCGCTCGGAGTCCAGAGTGTCCGCGACGGGGCACCCGGGATTATCCGGATGGGCCTCCGGCCCCCCCCCGAACTTCTGGACATCCTCGATGTGGCTGCTCTTGACCCCCGCCGAACGGGCTCTCCGCCGGTCTAAGGCGCGGCTTCGGGCGATCATGAACAGGTACCCGCGGACGGTCCCCTGCGACTCGTCGTAGCGGTCGGCCTGGCGCCAGATCTGCCAGAAAGTCTCGATCAGGGCCTCTTCGGCGTCCATGTGGTTGTGGAGCACGCGCAGGCATATCGCGAACACCAGGGCGTTGTACCGGTCGTAGAGTTGCTCGAAGCACGCCTGATCGCCCGAAGCGATCCCGGCCATCAGGTCGTGCTCGTCGCCAGCGGGGGATACCGTCTGCGTCGACGACGCGCGGTGGGAGCCGTCGGCGCGCCCCTTGGAGAGCGACGCAGGCCTGAGTCGCGGGGCCTGCTGTTCTTTGTCGGCGGGAGCCAAGGCCGTACCTCCGTAGTGATCCCTCGCTTGTGACGCCGATTCCTGCCCGCACTCCGGTCCGCGTACCGGTGGTGGGGCCAACAGGCGCTGAGGCGAGTATACCTCCGGCTCGATTCCGGGAGGCGAGTGTCCGGGAGAGATCGCGATGGGGCATTGGCCCTATATGTCTACCCAGCCCGAGTTGGCGGATAGCGCGGCGTTTCGATAGACTTTCGCCGACCGGATCCGGCCGGCAGCCGATACGGGGGCGTCATGGATTTTTTCAGAGCGGGAGTGCTGGGCGCCGTGGTCGGCGTGTTCGCGATGTTCCTCTTCGGGATCATCGCGTATCACCTCAACGAGTTTGAAGCCGTCCAGTTCCTGATCCTCGGGGTTGGCGTCACCGTCGGGTTTGTCACCGGCTGGGCGGCCGGGCACGAGCGGGACCCGCTGGTCGGCGCACTCGCCGCGGCGACCACCGGCGTCGCGGTGATCGGCGGCACGCTCATCGCCGCAACCCTGGACGGGCAGGATGCGGACACGCAGTGGCGGAGCGAGCGCAGCCTCTTTACCTACGCGGACAACATGGCCTTCTGGGCGATGATGGAGGGGCGCGAGCTGGAATGGCCGCAGGGCTGGAGCTACGCGACCGCGACAAACCTCACGCAACTCCCGCCGGAGATCAGCGAGCGAGCCGAGGAATTGTGGTCATCCAAGAGCACCGAAGAGCTCGCGATCTACGCGGAGTTTGCCGGCGTGCACGATGTCCGCGTGCTCGCGGCTCGCGCCGAGGAGATCGAACGGGTCTGGCGAGACCGCGGGTACGAGCTCGACCCCGCCCCCGGCGATCCGGACAACCCGCAAACGCCGCCGTGGGATTTCTT
>SLFH01000398.1 GCA_007124345.1 Phycisphaerales bacterium
CAACTGGTTGGTGGGGGGACAGGTGCGTGTTCTACGACTCAGCGGTGAGTCCTTCTCTGCGCCCTTTATTCGGATACATCCAATACACCAACGAGTTGAGGATGGATACGTGAAGTGAACAAGAAAAACATAACCAATGAAAAAAAGAGAAATTACGTGATCGCTCAGAATATATTTTTTAGACCTCGGTTTTACTGGATATTGGGAGCATTGGTGCTGCTGATGCTCGCATCATTTCTATTGCCATTTTTACTAAATCCGGCGCTGTTTGCAAGCCTGATGTTCTTTGTATGGATCCTGCGGGAAGTCATTGTACTGGCCGGCCACAGCAAAAAAGTAACGGCAGAAAGAAAGGTCAGCGAACAATTGTCTCTGGGCCATACTCAGAACGTAAATTACCACATCAAAAACCAGAGCCAAAAGGGATTGACTATCGAACTTTACGATGAATTGCCCCATCAGTTTCAATACCGAAAACCCATGCGGACCGCCGCTGTCGAGGCAGAGTCGGCCATTGCTTTTGATCACGCACTCAAACCTTTAGAAAGAGGGGAGTATTTGTTCGGAGACCTGATTGCGTACATCGGTTTCAAAAACTCATTGGTCTATTACAAAAAAGTCATTCCAGCCCGAAAATTCTCCAGGGTCTTTCCCTCGGTCATTCAATTGAAAAAATACGCAATCGGAATTTTTTCCATGACCGCTTCCATGGCCGGAATCCGAAAGGTTCGCAGCATTGGTGACAGCGATGAATTCGAACACATTCGACCTTATCACCAGGGAGACAGCATCAAATCCATCAACTGGAAGGCGACTTCCCGGTCCACCGAATTGGTCGTCAATCAATACGAAGACAGCAAGTCACAAAGTGTATATTTTGTCATCGACAAAGGACGGTCGATGGAAATGCCATTTGAGGGTCTCAGTCTGCAGGACCACAGCATCAATGCCGCACTGGTACTGTCCAATACTGCACTCAACAAATACGACAAAGTAGGACTGATTACCTTTTCTAAGCAAGTGGACTCCTTTCTGCCTGCCAATGACCAAAGACATCAATTGGAACGAATTCTAAACATTCTGTACAACCAGGAAACCGAATTTTCAGAGTCCGGCTATGAAGAACTATACTACAGTGTTAGAAAAAAGGTGAGCAGCCGAAGCATTTTTTTTCTTTTCACCAATTTTGAAACCATGTCCGACTTGGAGCGAAACCTGGAGTACTTAAAATTACTCTCCCGCAGACACTTGCTTGTGGTCGTTCTTTTTAAAAATATGGAGGTGGATCAGTTGAGCCGTGAAGAGGGTAAAAAAGTAGAGCAAATTTTTATGCAAAATATCGCCTTTTCCCTTTATTTTGAAAAACGAAAAATCGTCAATAAGTTGAAGACATACGGAATCCAGGCTATTTTAACGGCTCCTCAACAACTGACCGTCAACACGATCAATAAATACCTGGAAATTAAATCAAAAAGAATGAGGTAATTTAAATAAATTCATAAAAATATGTACGATATTATAGGTGATATACACGGCTATGCCGATGCACTGGAAGATCTTTTGAGTAAAATGGGATATAATAAAGTCAATGGAGTTTACAGTCATCCCGAACGAAAAGCATTGTTTTTGGGAGACTATATCGATCGCGGACCGAAAATAAGAGAAACGCTGAATATAGTTTACAAGATGGTACGGCGCAACCAAGCCATTGCTCTCATGGGCAATCACGAATACAACGCCATATGCTTTCACTCCAGGGATCCCGATGGCGGCCACCTGCGAAGCCATTACATTAAAAATATCATGCAGCATCACGAGACTCTCAAGCAGTTCCACAACCGACAAATGGAGTACAACGAA
Source organism: Phycisphaerales bacterium (assembly GCA_007124345.1). GTDB lineage: Bacteria > Planctomycetota > Phycisphaerae > Phycisphaerales > UBA1924 > SLFH01. The sequence continues at coordinate 1,861 of SLFH01000398.1, forward strand.
TACATTCAGTGGTTCAAAACACTGCCATTGTTTTTTGAAAATGAATCCTTCAGAGCGGTACACGCGTGCTGGAATCAGAGTAAAATCCAATTCCTGCGGAAAAAACTGGTGAACGATCGACTCAATGATGAAATGGTGATCGCTTCGACGAGAAAGGGCAGAAACTTAAACAAGGCCGTCGACCTCATTTTAAAGGGCGTTGAAATACCGCTTCCAAACGGAAATTCCTTCACCGATAAAGATGGAACTGTGAGGGATATGCTGAGAATTAAATGGTGGGAAAATCCGCAAACCACCACCTATCAAAATTTGAGCATTCACCCTATAGAGGGACTGCCGGATACTGTCCCCGAGTTGAAAAACACCAACGATTTTGAGGTCTATTCACCCGTGGAAAAAATCGTCTTTTTTGGACATTACTGGTTGTTGGGAAAGCCCTGCATTTTTACTTCAAATATCTGCTGTCTGGATTACAGCATTGCCAAAAAAGGACACCTGGCCGCTTACAGATACAGGGGGGAGTCTGAACTGACGAACGATCATATTGTGTATGTTTGATTTGAAAGCACCGGCGAAGGGACTCGCCATTTCAAGGTTATTAAACTGTATCCGATAAAAGCTTGTTTATCATTCAAGCACGGGTCAACAAGCTACCTGTTCTGCAAATAAAATGGATAAAACGCCTTAATCAATCCCTGAAAGGCTAAAAAATTTAAAAATGAGTACACTCACCCGATTTGTATTATCGCCCTTGATTATGGTATTGATGGCCGTTCTTTTACTATCCGATTCCGGCTTAAATGCTCAAGCTTACAATGCGGGCTTCAGAACCATTACTTTTATTGACTCGGACAGGAACAACAGAGAAATTGAATGCGAGCTGTATCACCCCGCAGAAACAGCCGGTCAAAACGTCCCCATGGCTTCGGGGCAGTTTCCTCACATTGTATTCGGCCACGGGTTTGTGATGAATGTGGGAGCCTATGAATCCATTGCAACGGCACTGGCTGAGGAGGGTTTTATCGTATTGCTGCCCACTACAGAAGGAGGCCTTTCCCCCAATCACTCCAATTTTGCGCAGGATCTGGCTTTTGTGGCCGATGAAATGATAGAAAATGGGATGGATCCGGGCAGTTTTTTCTACAATCATCTCAATGAAAAATTTGCTCTGGGTGGTCACTCTATGGGTGGAGGTTGTACCTATTTGGCGGTTCAGTATCTTGAAAATGAAGTGAACACTCTTTTTACTTTTGCAGCAGCTGAAACCAATCCCTCCGCCATTGCACAGATGTCGGAATTAAAAACTTCTAATTTAATCCTGGCAG
>SLFH01000409.1 GCA_007124345.1 Phycisphaerales bacterium
AGCCACGCCGCCGCCCGCCCGAGCAGCCGATCTCCGTGCTCGCAACCCCGGAGGAGCGGGGGACCGCTCGAGGCGAGCCCGAACGCACAAAGGCCGAGCCCGAGTCCCTGCCCCCGATCGACGAACGGATCGCCCGCGCGACGGCCGAACTCGGCGATCTGCTCCGCGAGCGGGCGATGACCCGGCCCGACCCTTTGGAGGACTATCTCAGGCTGGCCCTGCTCTCGGGCGTGGACGCTTCGGCGACCGGCACGCCCGCCGAGTTTGAGTCCGAACTGCGGACGATGCTCATCGGGGTCGAACCCGCCCACGCCTCGATCCTCGCCGAGACGGTCCGGGGCTGGATGGCGGCGGGTCTGGACCGCCCGCGGGCAGAGGGCGTACTCCGAGTGCTCGAACAGGCCGAGACGAGGCTGACCGCCGCGGACGCGGGCCTGCGGATCTCGAAGCTCGCCTTGGCGACCCGCGTCGCCGGGTTCGGAAAGATCGACCCGATCCCGGAGCAGAGGATGCTCGCCGGGCGGTCGCAGCAGGTGATTGTCTACACAGAGATCGCCGGGTTCGGCCATCGGGAGGTCACTGATCGTGATCCGAGAGAGTCGCGTGACAGGGGCGATCGGTACGCGGTCGATGTCACCCAGGAGCTGCTGCTCTATCACGCGGGCCCCGATGAGCTCCTGGCGTGGCACCGGCCCCGGGCGCGGGTGATCGACACTTCCGGCAACCGGCGCCGTGACTTCTACATCGTGCACCAGATCGAGTTGCCCTCGTCGCTGACGGTCGGGTCGTACACGCTGAAAGTTCGGCTGCGCGACGAGACGACCGGGGCGGAGGCGGAGGGGACGCTGCCGATCCGGCTGGTCGCCGACGCGTCGCTGCTTGGATCAGGTGGGCGCAGGTAAGACTCCCTTGTTTGGGGTGCACTGTTGGGGCGCGAACTGCGCCCGCTGCCGTTTTGTCATTCGGGCGTGCCGTGTTGGCGGGCTGACCCCTGTCAATGAGCCGAGAAAGCGGTTGTGGGGGTGAACCCGGGGCTTCGGAGGGCCGAAGCGCTAGGGCCCGATTGGCACGCGCCGTGCTTCAGATCAGCGGATCGGCGCGTCGCGTTTGGAATCCCCTTGTACTGGGGGTCGCGTGCGGGCGTAGATTCCGGCCGGAGCCGGAACAGGATGGCCGTCCGTCGGTGTTGGTTGGTGGCGTGACAACGCGGGTTGGCTAGGCTCATGAGAGGGCCTCGCCGGCCCCCGGGAGCAGAGCGATGTTCGAACGATTCACAGACCGTGCCCGCAAGGTGATGGCTCTGGCCAACCAGGAAGCGCAGCGGTTCAACCACGAGTACATCGGGACCGAGCACATCCTGCTCGGGCTGGTGAAGGAAGGCTCGGGGGTCGGGGCCAATGTGCTCAAGAACCTCGATGTCGATCTCCGCAAGGTGCGCCTGGAGGTCGAGAAGCTCGTCAAGGCCGGGCCCGAGATGGTCACGATGGGCAAGCTGCCCCAGACCCCTCGCGCCAAGAAGGTGATCGAGTACGCCATCGAAGAGGCGCGCAACCTCAACCACAACTATGTCGGCACCGAGCACCTGCTGCTGGGCCTCCTTCGTGAGCAGGACGGCGTTGCGGCCCAGGTCCTCATGAACCTCGGCCTCAAGCTCGAAGAGGTGCGCGAGGAAGTCCTCAACCTGCTCGGCGCCGGTGGCGAGGGCGGCGAAGAGGGCGCGGCTCTCGGCGCGCCTTCGGGCGGCGCGGGCGCCGAAGGACGGGGCCGGCGCAAGAGCCAGACCCCGGCCCTGGACAGCTTCGGCCGCGACCTGACCGAGCTGGCCAAGGAGGGCGGGCTCGACCCGGTGATCGGGCGCCAGAACGAGATCGAACGCGTCGTGCAGGTGCTCTGCCGTCGCACGAAGAACAACCCGGTGCTCTTGGGCGAGGCGGGCGTGGGCAAGACGGCGATCGTCGAGGGCCTTGCGCAGCGGATCATCTCCGGCGAGGTGCCCGACATCCTGCACGAGCGTCGTCTGGTCGTGCTCGACCTGGCGATGATGGTCGCGGGCACGAAGTACCGCGGGCAGTTCGAGGAGCGCATCAAGGCGGTGATGAACGAGGTCCGCCGCGCGAAGAATGTGATCCTGTTTATCGACGAGCTGCACACGCTCGTCGGCGCGGGCGGGGCCGAGGGCGCGATCGACGCGAGCAATGTCCTCAAGCCGGCACTCGCCCGCGGCGAGATCCAGTGCATCGGCGCGACCACCTTCGACGAGTACCGCAAGTACATCGAGAAAGACGCGGCGCTGGCGCGAAGGTTTCAGGCCATCACGGTCGAGCCGCCGAACAACGAGCAGACCGTCGAGATCATCAAGGGCCTGCGCGACCGCTACGAGGAGCACCACCGCGTCAAGATCACCGACGAGGCGGTGCGTTCGGCGGTCGAGTTGTCGGGCCGTTACATCACCGGGCGGGTGCAGCCTGACAAGTCGATCGACGTGATCGACGAGGCGGGCGCCCGCGTGCGGATCAAGAGCATGACCAAGCCGCCGGACCTGGCGGATATCGAGGCCGACATCGAGCGCCTCAATGTCCAGAAGGATGAGGCGGTGAAGGCGGCGGACTACGAGCGTGCTGCCGAGCTGCGCGACCAGTCCGAGCAGCTGAAGAAGAAGAAGGAACAGATCCAGAAGGACTGGAAGCAGAAGCTCGAAGAGGTCGACGGCGTCGTCGACGAAGAGGTGATCGCCGAGGTCGTCAGCAAGATGACCGGCGTGCCCCTGCAGCGTCTCGAGAAGGAGGAGGCTTCGCGCCTGCTCGAGCTGGAGGCGGAGCTTCACAAGCGAGTCATCAGCCAGGACGAGGCGATCAGGGCGGTCTCCAAGGCGATCCGCCGCGCCCGCGCCGGGCTGAAGGATCCGAAGCGTCCGATGGGCTCGTTCATCTTCGTCGGCCCCTCCGGCGTGGGCAAGACGCTGCTGAGCAAGGCGCTGGCCGAGTTCATGTTCGGCGACGAGGACGCGCTGATCCATCTGGACATGAGCGAGTACATGGAGAAGCACAATGTCTCCAGGCTCGTCGGCGCGCCTCCCGGCTACGTGGGCTACGAGGAGGGCGGCCAGCTGACCGAGCAGGTCCGCCGGCGCCCCTACGCGGTGATCCTGCTCGACGAGGTCGAGAAGGC
>SLFH01000105.1 GCA_007124345.1 Phycisphaerales bacterium
CGCCAGTGCCACAGGTCTGAGACTTCTTGGATTGCTCAGCGGTCGACGGTCGGGGCCGGCTCGTCGCGGATCGCTTCGGCGGTGATCGAGCGTTCGATCGCCTCGATGTTCGCCGGGACGATCGTGCCGGCGCGGTCGGCGGCTTCCATCGCCGCGTCGACGATCCCTGTCGGGATGATCGCCAGCAGGACCAACGCCGCGGAGACCACGCCCGCGATCGTGCGGCTGGCGAACGGCGTCGTCGCCGGGGCGTCGCCCTCTGGCTCTTCCAGCAGCGGCAGCGCCACCAGCTTGAGGTAGTAGAACGCCGCGATCGCCGAGTTCAGGCCCAGGATCACCACCAGCGCGATCTCGCCGGCCGAGATCGCCGAGGTAAACAGCAGGAACTTCGCCCAGAAGCCCAAGAGCGGCGGCAGGCCGAGCAGGCCGAGGGCGCAGATCACCATCACCCAGCCCAAGACCGGCCTTGTGCGGCAGAGCCCGCGGAGGTCTTCCAGATCGTCGAGCTCGTCCGCCTCGCCATCGGGCTGCGGACGCTCCAGGCAGGCGACGACCGCGAAGGCGCCGATGTTGGTGACGCCGTAGACCAGCAGGTAGAACAGCACGGCGCCGAGGCCGTTGGAGGTGATGCCCGCCTCGGCGGCGATGGACGGGCCGGCGATGAGCGCGACGAGCATGTACCCGGTGTGGGCGATCGAGGAATAGGCGAGCAGGCGCTTGATCGATCGCTGCATGAGCGCCAGCACATTGCCGACGGTCATGGTCAAGACCGCGATGGCGGCGAGGGTGACATAGATCGAGCGGGGGAGCGAGCCGACGCCGTCGGCCGCGAGGGCCTCGCCCCCGGGAGCGTACTGCCATCCGACGGCCGCGAGGATGCCCATCATCGCGATGAAGCCGGCGGTCTTGGGGACGAAGGCGAGCATGGCCGAGACCGGGGCCGCGGCGCCCTGGTAAACGTCGGCGGTGTAGAAGTGCATCGGGACGGCGGCGATCTTGAACGAGATGCCGATCAGGCTCAGGATGATCCCGGCCATGGCGATGGGGTTGATCCCGCCGCTGGCTGCCTGCTCGGCCAGCGCGTCGCGGATGCCGATGAGGTTGGTGGTGCCCGTGCCGCCGTAGAGCAGGGCGAAGCCGTAGAGGAAGATCGCGGCGCCGAGCGCGCCGAGGAAGAAGTACTTGACGCCTGCTTCCTGGCTCTTGAGCTTTCGCGTCGAGATCGTCGCCATGACATAGGTCGGGAGGCTGACGAGCTCGAGTGCGAGGAAGAGCCAGATGAGGTCGGTGGCCGAGGCGCAGAGCATCAGGCCGGTGAGGCTGAAGAGGAAGAAGGCGAAGAACTCGGCGCGGTTGGTGTGGATGGGGTTGAAGCGGAGCTCGCCCCGTTCGACCGCCGCCTCGTAGGAGCGGTCGACGGTGCCCGCCAAAAGCAGCACGAGCAGCAGCCCGACGCCCGCGGTCATCGCCTTGGCGTAGGGGATGATGTTGGGGAGGATCGACTCGGGGTTGGAGGGCGTGTTGATCGCCAGCACGCCCGCGATGAGCAGGCCCATGCCCGCGATGGGCATCGCCAGCGAGCGGACCTCCAGCTTCGGCCACAGACCCACGATCATGACAATGCAGGTCGTCATGAACAGGACGATCTCGGGGGCGAGCAGGACGAGGAGGGAACTCATCGCTCACCCCCCGCCCTTGGGGCGGCAAGCTCGGGTGTCACCACGCCGGCGGGCGAGAGCTCGGTGACCCGAGCCGGCGCCGGGTCGCGGTACAGGCGGAGGCCGCCGTGCTCGTGCACCCAGCGAACGGTGTCGTTCACCGGCGCCTCGATGCCCTTGAGCACGGGGGTGGGGAAGAGGCCGAGGACCAGGCAGAGGACGGCCAGCGGGGTGAGCACCGCGATCTCGCGGGCGTTGAGGTCGTCGGGAAGCTCGCTGTGGTTGTCGTGGTCGTGACCCTTGGGCTCGCGGAGGGGGCCCCAGACCATCTTGCCGGTCATCATCAGCAGGTACATCGCCCCGATGACCACGCCGGTGCCCGCGAGAATCGCAAAGACCGGGCCGAGCACGCCCGGCGTGGCGCCGATGCTCGAACCGGCGAGCGTGTCGCTGGACTGGAAGGTGCCCATGAGGCACATGAACTCGCTGATGAACCCGTTCAGCCCGGGCAGGCCGACCGAGGCCATCACGAAGAAGACCATGAAGAACGACCAGACGGGCATCTTGGCGGCCAGCCCGCCCAGCTCGCGCATCGAGCGCGTGTGATAGCGCTCATAGACCATGCCGATCAGGAGGAAGAGCGCCCCCGTCGACAGGCCGTGATTGATCATGTACATCACCGACCCGCTCTGGCCCATGGTGTTCAGGGCGAAGAGCCCGAGCACGCAGAAGCCGAGGTGCGAGACCGACGAGTAGGCCACGAGCTTCTTCACATCGTCCTGCACCCAGCAGATCAGCCCGGCGAAGACGATGCCGATCACCGCCAGCACGCCGATGAACGGGGCGAAATCGACCGCCGCGATCGGGGTGAAGGGGATGGCGAAGCGGTACAGCCCGTAGGTGCCCAGCTTCAGCAGGACGCCCGCGAGGATGACAGAGCCCGCCGTCGGCGCCTCGGTGTGCGCCAGGGGCAGCCATGTGTGCACCGGGAAGAGCGGCACCTTGACCGCAAAGCCCAGGAGCAACGCCGCGAAGACCCAGCCCTGCTCGGTCGGCGACATCCGCACCGCGGCCTGGCGGAGTGTGTCGATCTGGAAGGACCACTCGCCCGCGCCGGCGAAGGCCTCGACGGGCACGCGCGTCGCGTTGAACCAGATCACATAGATCAGGCCGGCGAGGGCGAGGATCGAGCCGGTGAAGGTGTAGAGGAAGAACTTGGTCGCCGCGGCCTTGCGGTTGCTCGACCCGTAGATACTGATCAGCACGAACATCGGGATCAGCGTGAACTCGAAGCAGACATAGAAGAGCAGGATGTCGCGGGCGATGAAGACGCCGACCATCGCGGCCTGCATGACCGTCAGCCACGCGTAGTAGGTCTTGACGCGGTGCTTGATCGAGCTGAACGAGGCGGCGACACAGATCGGCCCGAGCAGGAGCGTCAGCAGGACGAGCATCATCGAGACGCCGTCGGCCCCGACGGAGATGCTCAGGCCCAGGGCCGGCAGCCAGGGGACGAGGGAGACCTCCGGTTGCATCGCGCCCGCGTTGGACCAGTCGAACTGGAAGGCCGCGACAACGCCGAGCACCAGCGAGATCAGCGATCCCCAGAGGGCGACGGTCTTGGCCTCGTTCGCCGGGCGCGACACGATGAACGCCGCGGTGGCGATCGGCAGCAGGATCAGGACATGGAGAATCGATTCGCTCACGATTGGTTCGCTTCAGCCCGCTTGGGGCGTCGGTCGTCTCTCCGCCCCTCCGGTGGGGCCGCGGTCGGGGTTACAGACTCAGAAGGAGCACGATCAGCAGGATGACGGCCAGGCCCCCGGCCATCGCCGCGGCGTAGCCGTGCAGCACGCCGCTCTGCGACGGACGCACGCCCTTGCCCAATGCGCGGGGCAGGTAGCCGACGAGGTTGACGAGCCCGTCGATCAGCAGCTTGTCGATGAGGTGGAAGATCTGCGAGGCCGCCCACAGCGGCTTGCGGAGGGTGAAGTCGTACAGCTCGTCCACGTACCACTTGGCGTTGGCCCAGCGATGAGCGGTGCGGATGGGCTTGACCTGCAGGAGGTTGTCGGCCGAGGACCGCTCCGACTCCTTCCGCCCGGCGTAGTGCAGGGCGAAGGCGATGGCGATCCCGACAAAGCCGATCACGCCCGAGACATAGTACATGATCTTGTGCGGATCCTGGCCGAAGAGCGTGCCCTGCTCGGGCTCGGCGCCGACGAACGCCGCGAGGCGCGTCGGGTGGTCCGCTTCGCCGCCGACGACCAGCGCCGCGGTCGAGCCTGAGATCATCCCGCCCGCCCAGCCCTTGTGGGCCTTGTCGGCGCCGGGGAAGAAGTAGAGGGCCGCGGCGAGCACGGAGAGGATCGCGAGGGTCACCAGGACGCCGTTGATCGCCCAGCCCGGCGCGTGGGGGTGGAAGTGCTCGGGGTCGGCGTGGGACTTCTTGCCGCGCTCTTCGACGCTGCCGCCGAGGGGCTCGTGGTCGCCGGGGGTGTGTCCGTTTTCGTCGGCGTGGTCGCTGTTGGCGCCATGGCTAGACGAGCCGTGTTCCTCGTGATGGTCGTCGGTGTGTCCGTCGTGCCCGTGCAGCTCGTCGCCCGGCTCGAAGTGCTTCGGGCCGACGAAGACGCGGAAGAAGACGCGGAAGGTGTAGTACGCCGTGATGCCGGCGGTCAGCAGCAGGATGACGCCGAGGAACTGATAGCCCGGGCCGGGGGTGATGAACGCCTCGGCGAGGATCATGTCCTTGCTGAAGTACCCGGCGGTGAAGGGGAAGCCCGCGAGGTTCAGACACCCGATGAGCATCGCGATGCCGACGATCCCCCATCCCTTCATGAAGGAGACGCCCGAGAGCTTGCGCAGGTCGAGCTGCCCGGCGAAGCCGTGCATCACGGCGCCGCAGCAGAGGAAGAGCGTCGCCTTGAAGAAGGCGTGGGTAACGACATGGAACGCCCCGCCGACGGAACTCAGGAACGCCAGCCCGCAGAACATGAAGCCGAGCTGCGAGACCGTCGAGTACGCCATGATGCGTTTGATGTCGAACTGGGCCATGGCGATCGTCGCCGCCACCAGCGCCGTCAGCCCCCCCACCCAGGCCACGATCGGCAGCGCCCACTCGCTGACCAGGAAGAGCGGGTACATCCGGGCGATCAGGTAGACGCCCGCGGTGACCATCGTCGCGGCGTGGATCAGGGCCGAGACGGGCGTCGGGCCCTCCATCGCGTCGGGCAGCCAGACGAACAGGGGGAGCTGGGCGCTCTTGCCGAACGCCCCGATCATCAGCAGCACGGGGATCAGCTGCACCAGGGCCGGGATATCCGAGATGCTGCCCTGACGCATCGCCTCGATGTAGGGCTGCACCATCGGGAACAGGTCTTTGTACTCGAGCGTCCCGAAGTGCACGAAGGTCAGGAAGACGCCCAGGAGCAGCCCGAGGTCGCCGATGCGGTTGACGATGAACGCCTTCTTGGCGGCAAAGACCGCCGAGTGCTTCTTGTAGTGGTACCCGATCAGCAGGTACGAGCAGAGGCCCACGCCCTCCCAGCCCAGGAAGAGCAAGAGCAGGTTGTCGCCCATTACCAGGCAGGCCATCGAGAAGACGAAGAGATTGAACGCCGCGAAGAAGCGGCAGTACCCCGCCCCGAGGTCGTGGCTCATGTACTCGCTGGCGTAGAGCGCGATCAGCGTCGCCAGCAGGGTGACAAAGAGCATCCAGAGGCAGGTCAGGCTGTCGATGTAGAAGCCGAAGTTGGCCTTGAGGGTCTGCCCGGGCTCGTCGCCCCAGGAGACATTGATCCACTCCCAGGCGACCGAGACGGCCCGCCCGTTCTCGGGCAGCCAGGCGTACATCGCGGCCGCCAGCACCGCCGAGAAGCCCAGCAGCCCGACGGTGATCCACGCGGGCAGCTTCGACCGCACGCCCATGATCGCGCAGACGCCCATGATCGCGGCGCCCAGGAGCGGGAGCATCGGGATCAGCATCGCCCAGGCCGGGCCGGTCGCGACCTCGAAGGCGGCGCCCGTATCGGCGGCGCCGAGGCCGAGCGCCCCGATCGTTTCTGCGAGCTGTGGCGTCGTGGTCTGCAAGACCGATCCTTACCTCATGCCCGGGAGTTTCGCCGGGCGGAACGCTGAATGCCGGGCCCCTCGGCCCCCGGTCAACCCTTGAGCGAGTGCCATTGGTCCGCGTTAAGCGACTCGCGCCCGCGGAAGAGCAGCACGACCAGCGCCAACGCCAGGGCCGCCTCGGCGGCCGCGACCGTCAGCACGAAAATCACGAACGACTGCCCCGTGTGGTGCAGATAGAACCGGCTGAAGGCGATGAGGGCGATCCCCGCCGCCTGGAACATCATCTCGGTGCACAGGAACATGATGATCAGGTTCCGACGCGTCAGGAACCCGATCAGCCCGAGCGTGAACATCGCGACGGAAACGAACAGGTAGTGCGCCAGCGTCACCGAGCCCATCCCCTCGGGGAAGCTCGCCTGCGCCGGCGCCAGGAAGTCGGCCATGCTCGCAAAGGTCGAGACCATCACAGGCGGGCCTCCTCGGCGTCGCGCAGACGCCGCTCGGCCTGCTGCCGCTTCCGTTCGTCGTCGATGTCCACCTGCCTGCGGCTGAGCACCACCGCCCCGAGCATCGCCATCAGCAGGACCACGCCCGCGATCTCGATCGTCATCGGGTGGCGGTTCAGGAAGTCGTACGCCAGCGACTCGACATTCCGCGCCCGCAGGTGGTCGGGCAGCACGACCTCACGCTCGGAGCCGGGGATGAACCCGCCGGCGGGATCGCCGTCGAGATCAACCGTCCGTGCAACAACCGCTGTTCTTGCTTCAGGATCGAGCGACAGCACCCCGCGGGCCTCGCGGACGATCCGCTCGCGCCCGGAGATCAGGCCCTCGTCCTGCAGCACGCGCTCGACGCGCCGGGGCAGGAGCTGGAGCATGTGGTCGGGGTGCGGGGCCTGGGCCCTGATATCGGCCTCGCCGGGGAGCTTCGAGGCCCCGGTGAAGATCATGACGCTTAGGGCGCCGAGGATCAGGAACCCGGCGAAGACCGCCGCCAGCGGCTCGCGGGCCTGCAGGTCGTACTCGGCCAGGACATCGACCTCCTCCTCGGAGGGCGACTGGGTGGCCATCATGATGACGAACAGGTAGGTAATCAGGATCGCGCCGGCGTAGATGATGATCAGCGCGAAGGCCATGAACTCCGCCGCCAGGATCAGGTAGAGCCCTGCGGACGAAAGAATGGTCAGGATGAAGTACAGGGCGGCGTAGACCGGCCGCTGGTGGGTGATGACCCGCAGGCTCGCCCCCAGGGCGATGGCCGCAAAGACATAGAAATACAGGTTCGGCAATCCCCCCTCGACCTCGCGGGCCCGGATGCCCAAGCCGATGAGGACCAGCCCGCCGGCGATCGCGGCGACCAGCCCGCCGATGATCTGCGGGTTGACCCGCTTCCTCGGCAGCGCCATCCACACACCGACAGCACCGATGATGACCGCGACATACAGGATGAGAGGGGTTATCACTTCCGCCACGCACCACCCCAGCGGAGAAGAAAGCCGCGGCGGCATGCCGCGATGAAACGGGCCAGAGGATAGATCCACCCCCGACCCCCTTCAACCGCCGAGGCATCATCGAAACGCCCCGCCCCGGTTCTACCATCGCCCGTGACGCCGACCCCGACATCCGGTTCCGCCCCGCCCGAGCCGGGCGGCCCCCTGGTCGGCCCGACCCTCGCCAAGCTACCCAACGCCCTGACCCTCGCCCGGCTGGTGATGGCGGCGATCGTTTTCCTCCTGCTCAGCCTGGTGGACCTCGACGCGGGGCCCGGGGCCTCCCGTGGGATGCTGCTGGGGGCGACCGTGCTGTTCGTGGTCGCGGCCCTGACCGACGCCGCCGACGGGTGGCTCGCCCGGAAGTGGCGGGTGATCTCACGCTTCGGGCGGGTGATGGACCCTTTCGCCGACAAGGTTCTCGTGCTTGGGGTCTTCGTGCTGCTGGCCGGCTCGCAGTTCCAGATGGTCTCCGACACCGGCGCCCGGGTGCAGGCCTCGGGGGTGCTGCCCTGGATGGCGGTGGTGATCCTCGCCCGCGAGCTCCTGGTGACTTCCCTCCGCGGGCTGGTCGAGGGGGCGGGGGGCGACTTCTCGGCGATGATGAGCGGGAAAGTCAAGATGATCGCCCAGTCCGCCGGGGCGCCTGCGATCATGGTGATCGTGGCCCTGGCCGAGCCCGGGTCGCCCACAGCCGCGACGCTCGCGTCGGTGTGCGCCTGGGCGGTGACCCTGATCAGCGCCGCCAGCGCCGTGCCCTACATCACGCGGGCGGTCGCCTGCGTGCGACAAGCAGAAGAACGGAGCCAACCGTGACCCGTCACCAGATGCAACCCATGCACCGTCCGAAGTTTCTGCTGCCGACGACCTTCGGCCTCGGCCACCTGCCCGCCAGCGGGACCTGGGGGTCGATCCCGACCGTCGTGCTCGCGGGGCTGCTGATCGCGATCGGCGTCGGCCCGGTCTCGTCGCCCTTCCTGTATCACTTCGTGCTGCTGCTCGTGCTCGTCGTCTTCTCGCTGGCGACGGTGCTGCGGGGCGAAGAGACCGAGGCGTTTTTCCTGGGCGAGGATCCGTCGGAGGTCGTCGCCGACGAGACCGCCGGGCAGTGCATCCCGCTGTTTGCGTTGCCGATCGGGATGGATCCGTCGTTCTGGCGGGTCAGCTTCGCGCTGCTCCTGGCGTTCCTGGCCTTCCGCTTCTTCGACATCGTGAAGGTCTGGCCCGCAAACGCGCTGCAGCGGATCCGAGGCGGCTGGGGCATCCTCCTCGACGACATCGCGGCGGGCGTCTACGCGTTGATCTTCGTGCAGGTCGTGTTCGCGCTGGTCGTGCGCTGAACGGCGTCGTTGGCCAGATTGCAGACCCGATGCGAACCGGAAGCGGACAGAATTGCGCCCGGTCCGCAACCGTTCTTGCTCGGTGATAACTCGAACAAAATCAGTGCTTTGTTGAAACAGTTCCGTCAGGACTGTGATTGGCTCTCACGGAAGCACGCTGTGTCGCCGCGGCGCCGAATGCTTCGGTAGGGGTTGGGATCGGGCGACCTGCAAGGAGTTTCCCGTGTTCCTACGCCATCCGCACAACGACATCATCTGGAGTCAGGGCACCGGCATGGAGGTGGTGATGGGCTTTGCCATCTACGCCATCGGACTCTCGGCGTTGCTGTTGGCGGTCTCGTTTGTGATGTGATCACGGCGCGATTGCCGGCCCGGCCCGCTCGCCGATCATCCGATCAGGGCGCGAGCTTTCTCGCCGCTTCGAGGTAGCGCTCGTAGTTGGAGCGCAGCTCGGTGAGCGAGTCGCCTCCGAACTTGTCGAGGATCGCGCGGGCGACCTCGAACGCGACGACATGTTCCATGACGACACCGGCCGCCGAGACGGCGCAGACATCGCTGCGCTCGTACTGGCTGTCTTCGGGCTGCAGCGATTCGAGGTTGACGCTGGGCAGGCCTCGCAGGAGCGTCGAGATCGGCTTCATGGTGCCTCGGACGACGATGGGCATGCCGTTGGTCATGCCTCCCTCGGTGCCCCCGGCGTTGTTGGAGGGCCGGACGAAGCCGAGCGAGGGCGTGTTGCGCTTCGAAGGATCGAAGGCGATCGGGTCGTGCACCTGCGAGCCCGGGCGGTCGGCGCAGGCGACACCGAGCCCGATCTCGACGGCCTTGAACGCCTGGATGCTCATGACGGCGTATGCGATGCGCGCGTCGAGCTTGGTGCGCCAGTCCATACTCGAACCGACGCCCGGCGGGCAGTCGAAGGTGTGGCATTCGAGGATGCCGCCGGCGGTGTCCTTCTCGATCTTGGCGCGCCGGATGACATCGCGCTGGCGTTCGGTGGCGCCGGGGTCGGGGCAGTAGGTGTCCGATTCGTCGCGGAGGGCGCGGAGCTCGGCGCGGTTCTCGGGGGTGACAATGGCGCCTGTGGCGACCTCGCCGATCTGGCGAGTAAAGCCGAACGACTCAATGCCGAGCTCGCGGAGGAGGCAGTTGCCCAGGGCGCACGCCGCGGTGCGGGCGGCGGTCTCGCGGGCGCTGGCCCGCTCGAGCGTTTCGCGGCAGTCGGTGGTGAGCCACTTGATGCTGCCGGCGAGGTCGGCGTGCCCGGGGCGGGGGCGCGTGACCGGGGGCGTGCGTTGCAGATCGTCGAGGCGTGAGTCTTTGTTGCGCACGAGCATGGTGACCGGAGCGCCGATGGTTTTGCCCAGGCGGACGCCCGAGAGGATCTCGATGCGGTCGGTCTCGATGCGTTGGCGCCCGCCCCGCCCGTAGCCGCCCTGACGCCGGCGGAGCTCGGCGTTGATGAAGTCTTCGTCGACAAGGACGCCGGCGGGCATGCCGGTGACGGTGGCGATCCCGGCGGGCCCGTGGCTCTCGCCCGCGGTCTGGTAGTCAAGCTGAGGCATCGGAGAAGAGTATCGGCCCCGGCCCGGCTCACCGCCAGCGGAGGACGGGGAGGATGCTCGAATCCGCATCCGTCCAGAGCGTGCCCCGCCCCCCCGGCTCGACGGGGAACCACCCGATGGTTCGGGCGAGCTCATCAAGCCCCTCGGGCTCGGGCGAGAGGGCGACCCAGGTCGAGGCGTAGTGGAACGAGTCTTCCATGCCCGGGCCGGGGCCGAAGTCGGCCCTGACCAGAGCCCGCACGCCCAGCGACTCGGCGATCGACCCAATGACGGGTTCGAGGTCGAGGTAGCGGTTGGAGATGTGCATGACCACGACGCCGCGGGGGCGGACGCGGGAAAGGTAGAGCTCGATCGCCTCTCGTGTGATCAGGTGCATGGGGATCGAGTCGGAGCTGAAGGCGTCGACGATCAGCAGGTCGAACGAGGCCTCGGGCAGCTCGGCCAGCCGGATGCGCCCGTCGCCAATGATGATGTCGATCGGGGCGTGGCTGTCGCGGAGGTAGGTGAACAGGCGCGGGTCCTGGGCGACGCGGACCATCGCGGGGTCGATCTCGATGAAGGTCCAGCGTTGGCCGGCGTGGGCGTAGGCGGCCGCCGCCCCCGCGCCGAGGCCGACCCCGCCGACGCGCGAGAGCCTGCGACCTTCTTCGGGGTTGTGCATGGCTCTGAAAGTGTCTCCGAGCGGTCCCTCGGGGTGGTAATAGGTGATGGGGACGCGGTCGTAGCCCGGGGCCATCATCTGAGCGCCGTGGAAGGTGGTGCCGTGCTTGATGATGTGGACGGGGACCTCGCGGATCACGCCGCCTTCATCGACGCGGATTGTCTCGCGGGTGGTCAGCAGCACGCCGAAGAAGGTGCGTTCGAGGTCGAGCACGCGTTCGCCCGTCCGCCACGGCATGACCGCGATCACCAGCAGCAACGTGATCGCGATCGCGAAGACGGTGCGGCGTCGCCAGAGCAGGGCGATGGCGAGGGCCGTCGGCCCGTCGACGAGCCAGGGGGTCAGGCCCGCCTCCTCGGGCACGAAGATCGAGGCGATCTCGGTCATGCCCAGGTGGATGAGTGCGGGGATCAGGGGCAGGAGGGTCAGACCGGTCAGGCGTCGGCGACGTTGGGCAGGGGTCTCGGGCTGCGCGCCGACCTCGGCCGGGACTCCGGCGTTCCAGAGCGGGCGGGCGAAGCAGGCGAGGGCGATCGTCAGCGGGTACTCCAGCACGACGCTGAAGAGGACGGGGGCGATCAGGGCGTTGAAGACGCCGCCGAGGGCGCCGCCGATCGCCAGCCAGAGGTAGAACTCGGTGAGTCGCTCGGGGGGCGGTCGGTCGTCGGCGAGGCGCTGGTGGCAGAGCAGCCCGCCGCTCACCAGCCCGAGCAGGTGGATCCCCGTGACCATCGCGATCGGCTCGCGCGCGTGCAAGAGCAGCATCAGCGTCAGGCAGAGTGCCAGCAGCGCCCACCCCGCCGAGAGCCAGCGAATCGGGATCCGCACCTTCTCGCTGAAGGCGAGGATCATCGTCAAGAGATACAACCCCAGCGGCACGACCCAGAGCAGCGGCACCGACGCGACATCCGTCGTCAGGTGGTGCGTCACGCCGAGCATCAGGCTCGAAGGCACGAACGCGTAGAAGACCCAGCGCAGGCGCCGGGGCCACTCGATCGGCTCGGCCCGCTCACG
>SLFH01000015.1 GCA_007124345.1 Phycisphaerales bacterium
ACCTGCACCGCCATCCCGAGCTGGGCTACCAGGAGCGGTACACCAGCGAGCTGGTTTCGCGCGAACTGGAGGCCGCGGGCGTCGCGTTCAAGACGGGCATGGCCGAGACGGGCGTGCTCGGGCATCTCTCGGGCAGGGCCGATAAAGCAGTCGCCCTCCGGGCCGACATGGACGCCCTGCCGATCGTCGAGGAGACGGGCCTGCCCTACGCCTCGCAGAACGAAGGGCGCATGCACGCCTGCGGGCACGACGGGCACACGGCCATCCTGATCGGCGCCGCACGCGTCCTCAGCAAGATCCAGGACCGCCCCAACCCCGTCACCTTCGTCTTCCAGCCCGCAGAAGAAGGCGGCGGGGGCGGCGGACGCATGACCGACGAGGGCTGCCTCGATGGCGAAGCCGGCGGCGGCCTCGGCGTTCCCGCCTCTCGCATCTACGGGCTCCACGGCTGGCCGAACCTCGCCCTCGGACGCGTCGCCAGCCGTCCGGGCCCGCTGCTCGCCTCGACCGATGAGTTCGTCATCACCGTCCGCGGCGTCGGCGGCCATGCCGCCATGCCCCACTTCGCCAAGGACCCCGTCGTCGCGACGGCCCACATCGTGACGGCGCTCCAGACGATCGCCAGCCGCAGCGTCGCGCCCGTCGACGCGGTGGTCTGCACCGTCGGGCAGATCAACGGCGGCGTTGCGAACAATGTCATCCCCGAGACGGTCACGATGGTCGGCACGGTGCGCACGCTGAGAGCAGAGACGCGCGAGCTGGCGCAGCAGCGGCTCTTCGAGCTTGCGCAGCGCACCGCCGAGGCCTATGGCTGCAAGGCCGAGGTCGAGTGGCACCCCGGCTACCCCGTCACCCGCAACGACGACGGCGCGACGGAGAAGTTCTTCGGGATCGCCAGGGCGGCGCTGGGCGATGACGGCGTCTCGCTCGTGCCCGAGCCCGCGATGGGCGGCGAGGACTTCAGCTACTACAGCATGAAGGTCCCCGCCTGCTTCTTCCTGCTCGGGCTGACGCCGGGCGCACAGGGCGACGGCATGACCCCCGCGCCCGTCCCCCAGCTCCACCAGCCGCTCTTCAACTTCAACGACGAGGCGATCGCGACGGGCATCGAGATGATGTGCCGCCTGGCGCTGGAAGGCTGAAACGACGCGACTTTCCGGACCAGCGCGCCGATGAGCGCCACCCGATCGACGCGCCGCGTGCGTCATGGTGAATTCGTGCGCCGAACGCGTGCGGGTCCGCCACGGCAGAAACGCCGGATCGGCCCGAACCCGAAGCACCGAATAGGCGATACAACCCCACGAGGACGCGGGCCGGTCTCCGACGCGATCGGTCCGCACACACACCGGAGCGGGCGGCGACCCCCGCCCGCTCCGGATTCAAGCCGCCAGCCGCCCCGACGCTCTTTGGTCCGACGATTGACCTTGCGGTCGTCGATGGGCGAGCGTGCTCGGTGGTACGGAAGTTCAAGCAACATACGATCCGGCGTGCCCGACGACCCCGACTCTCCGCTGACCGACGAGGACGGCTTCCTCCCCTCCGACGCCCCTCCCGCGTGGGGGTCTGAGTTGCGCGCCGAGCGTCTGGCCCGCCTCTCGGCCAAGGCCCGCTCGCTGCCGGCCGCTCCCGGCGTCTACCTGATGAAGGATCACAAGGGCGTCGTGCTCTATGTGGGCAAGGCGACGAGGCTGCCCGACCGCGTGTCGAGCTACTTCGTCCCTTCGGCGGACCTGGGCCCCAAGAAGTCGGTCATGCTCGACCTCGTCCACGACTTCGACACGCTGCTCTGCGAGGGCGAGTGGGAGGCCCTGCTCACCGAGAACCGCCTGATCAAGGACATCAAGCCCCGCTTCAACGAGCGCCTTACCGACGGCAACAGCTTCCCCTACCTCATCGTCACGCAGCGCGAGGACTTCCCCCGCGTGCTCGTCAGCCGCAACCCCAGCGACCCGAAGTGGAAGGGCGCGAAGATCTTCGGCCCGTTCACCAATGTCGGCGCGCTGCGCGAGGCGCTGCAGATCGCCCAGCGGATCTTCAGGTTCCGCACCTGCAAGCTCGACATCGTCGAGGGCGACCCGAAAAACAAGTACTTCCGCCCCTGCCTGCTCTACGCCATCGGCCAGTGCACCGCCCCGTGCGCCGACAAGATCTCCAAGGACGCCTACCGCGAGGACGCCGACCGCTTCGTGCGATTCCTCGGTTCCAGGCGCAGCCGCCTGCTCCGCGAAATGGAGGAGGAGATGCGCGAGGCGTCACAGGCGCTGCGTTTCGAGCGAGCCGCGGCCATCAGAGACCAGATCAAGGCGATCCAACGCCTCGACGAACGCGCCAGCCGCTCCGACGGCTGGCAGCCCGAGACCGAGATCGCCTTCGCCGACCCCGAGCGCGCGATCAAGAGCCTCCAGCGCACGCTCGGGCTGGAAGAGCCCATCCGCTGCATCGAGGGCATCGACATCGCCCACCTCATGGGCGGCGAGACCGTCGGCAGCAAGGTCTGCTTCATCGACGGCAAACCCTTCAAGGACGAATACCGGCGCTACCGCATCAAGGGCGCAAACAACGACGACTACGCCAGCATCCGCGAGGTCGTCAGCAGGCGCTACCGCGAGGCCGGCCAGGGCCACGAGCTCTACCCCGAAGTCATCCTCATCGACGGGGGCCTCGGCCAGCTCCACGCGGCCCTGGAAGCCTTCGGAACGCTGGATGTCCAGCCGCCGATGGTCATATCGCTGGCGAAGAAGGAAGAACTCATCTTCGTGCAGGCGAGGTCGGAGCCGATCCGCCTGGGCAGAGAAAACCCGGGCCTGAAACTCTGCCAGCACATCCGCGACGAAGCCCACCGCTTCGCCCAGCACTATCACCACATCTTGAGAAGGAAGAAAACGGTGGGGGAGTGACGATACGGAAATCTCTGCGTCCTTCCTGTGTTCGTCTTCCAACGAGCCGGGCAAATGCATCCGAAACAGAACGAACGAACGGATTGGTACAAGTAATCCGTGCTGATCAAAGCCTGGGTTGCAGCAAGCTCCGAAGGAGCGCTGGGTTGTAGCCACGGGTGGAGCGCAGGCCGACGCAACGCGTCGAACAAAGCGCAACCCGTGGAAGTCGACGAAAAAAACACATCGCCCTGAAGGGGCGAAGGAAGGCGTGATCTTGATCTGCGGAATCCTGATCGAACACTTCCTCCGCTCCTTCAGAGCGGTGTTGTTTTGGGACGCCGTCCACGGGTTCCGGCGTGCTGCGCACACCTCCGCCCGTGGCTACAACCCACCGTCCCTTCGGGACGGCTGCGGCTAAAAAACCCTTTGTACGATCAAGTTTCACCGTCGTCCACGCAATCAAAATCGCGAAGAACACGCCGAATCCCACACCCAACACCCCACACACCCCTGCGCCCCGCTCCCCGCGCCCTAGAACGGCCTCTTCGTCGGGTTCACCACCATGTTGTCCCGCCCCAGCACGAGGATGTCCGCGATCTCGATCGCTTCGGCGAAGCTCTCTTTCGCCTGGCTGATGTCCGCCGCCCCGCGGAGGACTTTGCCGTCGAGCAGGTGTTCGACGGTCGCGACGGCGTCGCCGCAGATCAGCGTGGTGTGCCTAGCCTCGTCGATGAGCAAGCCGCAGAGCCCGGGGCTGACGCCGTAGAGCGGAAAGAGATCCAGCCCCGGCGCGAGCCGATCCGGCGCGGCTTCGCAGCGGTGCAGGATCGCGATGTGCTGACGCAACGCCTCGACCGTCTCGTCATCGCCCTCTTCCATCGCCCGCTTGAGGTGCGAGGCCAGCGGAACGCCCACGCTCTCGCGCTCGCGCCCGCCGATCAGCCAGCGCGCGTTGGCAAACGCACCGATCCCCCGCCAAACCTCGGGGTGGAATCGCGTCAGAAACACATCCGTGACGGCGTCGGGTCTGACGCCCGCCCGCTCTTGCAGCCGCGCACCGATCATCTGCTCGGGCAGCCCCGGGTCGACGAGCACGACACGGTCGCCCGAACGGATGAGCGAGGTCGTCGCGTGCCCGGTGCGCACGGGCGACCCCTCGCCCCAGTTGGGGTGAAACGAGAGCGTGCCGATGCTGATGATGCGCAGTTCCATGGTGGTTTCAGGTCACTGTCGACGAACTGTCATTGAGTCGGATCACGCGGGCGTCCTGTGGCACTGGCGGCTCGCCCCTGTCTCTCGTGGAAGGATCGACCCGCGCGGGGTTCTCGAAAAGCCCCTTCGGGGCGAAGCGTTGACCTATGCGTCATCGTCTTCATCCCTCACGAATCCTGCGGCGGCGCCGTCAGGTCCTCCAGCATCGGATGGTGCGCCGCCTTCTTCGCCTTGAGCATCTCGATCACTCGTTCGGGCACCATCGTCTTGAGCACGCTCAGGTCCTTGCCCAGCGCCGTGATCTGGCGGATCAGGCTCGACGAGGTGTACGCGAAGCTCTGGCCCGCGACGACGAAGGCCGTCTCCAGCCCGGCGACCTCGCGGTTGGTCACCGCCTGCTGGATCTCGTACTGGAGGTCCGAGAGGTTGCGCACGCCGCGGAGCAGCGCCGCCGCCCCGGCGTTGATCGCAAAGTCAACCGTCAGCCCGTGGAAGGCCTCGACGCGCACCGTCGCCCCCTCCGGCTCGCGTTCGACGAGCTCGGCGACCAAGACCCGCGCCGTCTCCAGGCGTTCCTCGGGCGAGAAGAGCTGGTCCTTGGACGGGTTCCGCCCGATCGCCACGATCAGCTCGTCGAACAGGCGACGCCCGCGCGCGATCACATCCAGATGCCCGAAGGTCATCGGGTCGAAACTCCCCGGGAAGACGGCGATGTGCGTCCTGGCCATGGCCCGAGTGTACCGGCCCAAATGAAAGAGGGCCCGGGGGTCAAGCCCCGGGCCCGGAAGTGTTCGGGTCGGTTGAGGGACCGGGTCAGATCGAGGGCGCCTCGGGCAGGTCGACCGGCGTCTCGTTGAGGTGGTTGAAGTAGTTGGTGTAGGTCGCCAGGGCGTAGTTGGCGACGACCTCGGCGATAGCCCCGTCGGTGTAGCCCGCGTCCTTGAACGACTTGATGTCGTTCTCGGCGACATTGCCCTTCTTCTCGTGCAGCGTCTTGGAGAAGCGGGTCAGGGCGTCGAGCTTCTTGTCGTCATCGATCTTGCCGCGACGGGCGCCGATCGTCTGCTTCTCGCTCAGGCCGGCGTTCTTGCCGATCATCGTGTGGGCGGCCATGCAGTAGTCGCACGCGTTCTCCTGCCCGACGGCGAGCTGGACAACCTCGCGCTCCTTCTCGCTCAGCTCGCCCTTGGCCAAGGCGCCGCTGAGGGCCAGGTAGGCGTCCAGGGCGGCGGGGCTGTTGGCCATCCCCTTGAAGATGTTCAGGTGCTTGCCCTTCAGCGGGCCATCGAAGAGCTCTTTGGCGCGGCCTTCGGCCTTGTTCGGATCGATCGTTTT
Source organism: Phycisphaerales bacterium (assembly GCA_007124345.1). GTDB lineage: Bacteria > Planctomycetota > Phycisphaerae > Phycisphaerales > UBA1924 > SLFH01. The sequence goes on from SLFH01000015.1 coordinate 5,427, forward strand.
CAGTCGGCTCATATCTGTCTCCCTTGAGGTGGAAGGTGTGTGTGCCCCGGCCTTTGGTCGGCAGCACGCGACCGGTGCCGGGTCAGTGCGGAACAGCCGAACCCCGGCTCTTGTTCCGTCGTCGACTCCGTTGGGCGTGAAAGCCCGAATCATCAGAAACCATCAAGGGACCGTTGGATCTTGGTTCAGAGGCTTTCCGAGACGCAAAGACGGGTTAGCATTGTTGAAATCGTGTTGAAAACCCGGACCGCAACGGCCAGAACCCTAGCGAGGGCTGAACACCCGAGGGGACGCCGATGAACAGACTCCTCCGGCCCAGGACAACACAGCGCCTCTTCTCCTCCCGCTTCGGGTGGCGCGTCGACGACGACCCCCTCTTCGACCCGGGCGGGCAACGGCCCGAGCCAGAGCCCGGCGCACAGACGCTCACCCGACTCGACGCCCACTGCCACTCCAAGGCCTCCGACGGCCCCGCCATGGCCGCCCTCGGCTTCATCGGCTGCCCCGAGTCCTTCTCCGAGCCCGAGAAGGTCTACGACCAGGCCAAGGCCCGGGGCATGGACCTCGTCACCCTCACCGACCACGACACCATCGCCGGGGCGATGCAGCTCGCCGAACGAGGCTTTCAGGACTTCATCGTCGGCCAGGAAGTCACCGTCTACTTCCCCGAGGACCGCTGCAAGCTGCATGTGCTCGTCTGGGGGCTCGACCCCGCCCTCGACGAGGAGATCACCAGAGAGCGTCTCCGCGACGATGTCTACCGGTTCGCCGCCTGGCTCAGGGAGCGCAACCTCCCGCACGCCTTCGCCCACCCGCTGTACATCCAGAACGGCAAGCTGACGCTCTGGCACCTCGAACGCGCGGCTCTGCTCTTCAAGGGGTTCGAGGTGCTCAACGGCGCCCACAGCGTCGATCACAAGCGGGCCCTGGACCGTTTCCTCGACCGCCTCACCCCCGGGCGCCTGCTCCGCCTGGCCGACAAGCACGGGATCGAGCCGATCTGGCCCCGCGCGTGGGAGAAGGCCCGCACCGGCGGCTCCGACGACCACGCCCTGCTCAATGTCGGCAGAACGTGGACCCAGGTCGCCTGCCCCGAGGGACGCAAGATCGCCGACCCCGCCGAGTTCTTCAAGCGCGTGATGAAGTGCAAGGCCGACGCGGGGGGCGACGGTGGCCACGCCTCGCTGCTGGCCCACCAGCTCAACGCCGTGGGCGTCACCTACCTCGCCAACCGGTTCGAGGGTAAGGGCCGCCCCCGCACCCGCTACGCCCGCTCCAAGCTCCTCCGCTTCGTGGGCTACGACGAGCGCCCGCCCGGCAAGGGTTCGCTGGTCGCCGATACGCTCCGGCGCAAGGTGATCCAGCGCAAGAAGAGCAACAACCCGCTGCTCACCGCCCTGCGCGAAACCCTGCCGGATCTCCTGGAGCGCCACCCCGAGATCAAGAGAAAGCTCGACCCCGACCGCTGGACCGACGGATCGGCCTTCAGCGAGCACGACCGCATGGAAGCGTTCAGCGCCGAACTGGTGCGCGATCTCTCCGCCATCCTCCACGACCGGGGCGTGCAGTCCCTCGGCCGTCGTGACGGCAAGGCGATCGCCGAGCACCTGACCGCCTACGCGCTCCTCCAGGCGGCCCAGCTCCCGTACATCTTCAGCCTCTTCCACCAGAACAAGGAGCGCTGGCTCGTGGACCGCATCGAACACCGCCTCGCCGACCCGGGCTCGGGCGTCTCCGCCGCAGAGCGCCCCTTCAAGGTCATGCTCTTCACCGACACGCTCGGCGATGTCAACGGCGTGACCCGCTTCATCCGCACCATGGGCGAGAAGGCGAACGAACACGGGCGCGAGCTGACCATCGTCACCTCGACGAACATCCCCTGCCCCGACCGGCCCTGGATCAGGAACTTCAAGCCGCTGTTCTCGCACAAAATGCCCGGCTACGACCAGCTCGAGCTCGCCCTCCCCCCGCTGATGGAGATGCTCCGCTTCGTCGATCGCAACCGGCCCGATGTGATCCACATCTCGACACCCGGCAGCGTGGGGCTCGTCGGCCTCATCGCGGCGAAGATGGTCAAGGTCCCGGTGGTGGGGGTCTACCACACCGACTTTCCCGCCTTCGTCGACCGCATCTTCGAGGACCATGTCATGACCTCCGTCGCCGAGGTCAGCATGCGGAAGTTCTACGGTCGCTTCGCCGGCGTCCTCACACGCAGCAAGGACTACCTGCCCAAGCTCGAAGCCCTCGGCCTCTCGGCGCAGCGCTGCAGCGCCCTGACTCCAGGTTGCGATACGAAGCTGTTCACTCGGGCGAAGCGCGACCCGTCGGTCTGGGATGCCACCGGCGTCCGTCCCGGAGCAGTCAAGGTCCTCTACTGCGGGCGCGTCAGCATCGAGAAAAACACGCCATTGCTCGTCAAGGCGTGGAAGCGTGCCAAGAAGGAGCTCGACGCCAGGGGTGTCGACGCCCAGCTCCTCATCGTCGGCGACGGCCCGGCCCGAGAGCAGATGGAGCGCGAGCTCAAACGCGACGACGCCGTCTTCCTCGGCTTCCGCCACGGCGAGGAGCTCTCCAAGCTCTACGCCTCCGCCGATCTCTTCGTCTTCCCTTCCGAGACAGACACCCTCGGCCAGGTCGTCATGGAGGCCCAGGCGTCAGGCCTGCCCGCCATCGTCTCGGATATCGGCGGGCCGAGCGAGATCGTGCAGGACGGGCTCAGCGGCATGGTCGTCCCAACCGACCGCGCAGACCTCTGGGTCCGCGCCATCGTCGATCTCTGCGCCGACCCCGAGCTCCGCAATGCCATGGGCGAGACAGGCCACGCCTCGATGCAGGCGATGTCCGTCGACGCGATGTTCGAGTCTTTCTGGAGCACGCATGAAGCGGCGTGGCGTGAACGCCTCGAACAAGAAGGCCTGACGCCCCAGACCGCCGGCGTCGACGGGCGCGACAGGCCCGGCGCCCGGAGCCCCGCCGCCGCGGCCACCTGAACACGCTGAGCTTTCTTCAGCCAAAGACAACAACGGCCCGGGCGTCCTTGCCCGGGCCGTTGCGATAGACAGTTTCGTCGCGGCCGATCAGGCGGCGCGACGGGCCTGGCGGTTGTTCGTGCCGATCCGGAAGTTGCCGGTCCGGGCGTTGCGGGTCACGCGGACATTCCGCTTGGCGGTGCTGTTCCGCTTGACCGTCGAGCGACGCGTCGCGGTGGCGTTGTTCGTCCGGGTGTTCGTGTTGTTGGTGTTGCGGGCGTTGACCGTGGTCCGCTTGTTGGTCTTGACGCCGACGGTGGTGCTGCGGCGGGCGGTTGTCCGGTTCGCGACCGTCTTGCGGGCGCCGGTCTTGGTGTTCGTCCGGCTGGCGGTGCGGGCGACGGGCTTGCGGGCCGTGGCGGTGCGAGCGGTCGTCTTGCGGGCGGTGGTGGTCCGCTTGGCCGCGGGGCGGCGGGTCGCGCCGGTGGCGGTCTTCCGCGCCGTGCTCTTGCGAGCGGTGGTGGTGCGGGCGCTGGTCTTGCGGGCGACCGGCTTGTTCGTGGTGGTCCGGGAAGCGGACTTGCGGGCGCCGGTCCGGGTGGTGGTCTTGGTGTTGGTCTTGTTGGCGACGGTCTTGCGGGCCGGGCTCTTGCGGGCGGTGGTCTTGGTGGTGCTCGCCTTGCGGGTGGTGGTGCGGGCGTTGGTCGCCTTCTTCACGCCGGTGGTCCGCGAAGCGGTCTTGCGGGCGGTCGTGGTGTTCGCCTTCTTGGCGGCGGGTTTCCGGGCCGTGGTCTTGCGGCGGGCGTTCCCGGCGGTCCGCTTCGAGGCCGAAGCGGTGGTGCGACGGGTGGTGCCGCTCGAGCGGCGGCTGCGGTTCGTGGTGGCCATTTGTGGCGCTCCTTCGCTGATTGATTGCAGCGTGTGCTTGGCGCCGGCGGGGCTGGCTCTGTGAATGTGTTGGCCCTGCCGCCGGCTTCCCCGAGGTCGCGACGCCTCCGAGCGCCGCGGAACGATCGATGTGAACACACCGCTCGTTGCGGTTGTCGGGTTGGCAATCGACCGGTGGAGGGGGATGCATCACACTTTTTGGCATCTTTCTGTTTGAAGATCGCCAAAACGCCGACTTCGCGCGTCCGACGCGCCCTGTCCGCCGCCCCGGCACGTCTAAAGATGATGCGTTTGACCCGCCCCAAGGAACCCCGATCCGTGACCACCGCACCGCCCGGCCAGCCCGAGAGAGCCTCCGACCCCCGTGCCCCCCAGGGCTGGTCCCCGGCCGCCTGGACGCGCAAGGGCGAGGCCCATCAGTTCGCCTACCCCGACGCCCAAGCCCTCAGCCGCGCCGTCACCCGCCTCTCCCTCCTGCCCCCCCTGGTCACCTCGTGGGAGATCCACCGCCTGCGCCACGAGATCGCCGAGGCCCAGGAAGGGCGACGCTTCCTGCTTCAAGGGGGCGACTGCGCCGAAACCCTTGAGGAATGCACCTCCGGCGTCATCGCCAACAAGCTCAAAATCCTCATTCAGATGTCGCTCGTGCTCGTCCACGCCGGACGCAAGCCCGTCATCCGCATGGGCCGGTTCGCCGGCCAGTACGCCAAGCCCCGCTCGGCGCCGACCGAATCGCGCACCGTCAACGGGCAAGAGGTCGAGCTGCCCAGCTACTTCGGCGACCTCATCAACGCCGCCCCCTTCACCCCCGAGGCCCGTACGCCCGACCCCGACCGGATGATCCAGGGCTACCAGCACGCCGCCCTGACGCTGAACTTCATCCGCTCGCTCTGCGACGCCGGCTTCGCCGACCTGCACCACCCCGAGAACTGGGACCTGCGCTTCTTCCAGCATGCCGGCCTCACGCCGGAACTGCGCATCCAATACGAAGCGATGAGCCGTGACCTCGCCGGCGCCCTGAAATTCATGGAAGCGCTGGGCGAACGCTCCGTCGACGCCCTCAGTCGCGTCACCTTCTTTACAAGCCACGAGGCCCTCAACCTCCACTACGAGTCCGCCCTTTCCCGGCGCGTCCCGCGCCGCGAGGGCTGGTTCAACCTCTCAACACACATGCCCTGGATCGGCGAACGCACACGACGCCTCGACGGCCCCCACATCGAGTACTTCCGCGGCATCGAGAACCCCGTCGGAATCAAGATCGGGCCCGACATCGACCCCGTCGACCTGCTCAACCTCGTCGACAAACTCAACCCCCGCAACGAGCCGGGCAAAATCGTCCTCATCACACGCCTCGGCGCTGCCAATGTCGCCCGCGTCCTGCCCCCCCTCGTCCAGATCGTCCGCTCCGCCGGCAAGCGCGTCCTCTGGGTCTGCGACCCGATGCACGGCAACGGCATCACCACCGCCCACGGCGTCAAAACCCGCTCCTTCGACGCCATCCTCAAGGACCTCGAACAGTCCTTCGATGTCCACCAGCGCCTCGGCGGTCCCGGCCTCGGGGGCGTCCACTTCGAGCTCACCGGCGAGGATGTCACCGAATGCGTCGGCGGCGCCAGCGGCCTCGGCGAAGACGACCTCTCGGCCAACTACACCTCGCTCTGCGACCCACGCCTGAACTACGAGCAATCGATGGAACTCGCGTTCCTGCTCGCCGGACGGATGAGACAGGCGGAGGGGTGAGGGAAGAGCGCTGGGCGCAGGGTCTTCGTCACTGGATCTGTGACGCGCCGATGACGCCAGAAGTGAGCTGGATCGAACCCGCGAAGCCCCCGCGCCCAGCGCCCCCACTCCCAGCGCCCTTTTTCTTCCCCCCAGTCAAGCCGCCTTCCGTGCGGGTCGATAACCCGTGCGACCCACCCGAAGCACGGAGGCTTTCGTCATGAGCAGCGCAACCGCGACAGACGCCCGCCCGACCCTGACTCTCCCCGAAGACCGCCGCCGCTCCCCGCGTCGGCCCGCTTCCGGCTGGGCCATGATCGCGTTCACCAGCGACCACGCGCCGGGACGCCTCGTCCCCGTCGACCTCGTCGACGAGAGCCCGATCGGCGTCGGCGTGATCTCGCGTCAGAGGGTCGATGTCGGCGACCGCTTCGAGCTCTTCAGGGGCTCGACCCCCTGGCCGGCCAACAACGGGCGCGTCGTCCGCTGCGAGGCTTGCGAGGGAGGCTACTTCATCGGTCTGGCCCTGCAGGTCCGCGCCGTCGCCGCCGCCTGAGCAATCAATACACGCAGCGTTTGCGGATCAACGCCGGGCTGCGCGGATCGACCGAGGCGAGCGCCTCTGCCGCCCGCCGCCCAGCGTCGCCCGGCCCGTAAGGATGCGTAAACGCGGCGCGATCCAGCTTCAGCGCCGCGTCGACCGCTTCCCTGATCGAGTCCGGCGTCTCGCGCTCGGCGTGCACGGCATTGCCCGCCCGCTCGCGCCCCGCCTGTCGCTGGCCCACATCAACAGC
>SLFH01000222.1 GCA_007124345.1 Phycisphaerales bacterium
AATGGGGCGAGCCGACGCGGAAGTACTCGTTCAGCCGCCTGATCCGGATCTCCTGGCCCGAGCAGGGCGACACGCCCGAACGCTTCGCCGAAATGCAGCAGCAGCACAAGCTCTCGCGCAAGCGCCTGCTCGAGATCGCGGTCTTCGCCCCGCAGTGGGCACGCTCCGTCGAGCACACGCTCGACCTGCCCGGGCTCGAAGAGGCTGTGTGGTGGATCCACGCCCACACCAAGGGCTCGGGCGACTGGTCCCAGTCCGACCTGCGCGACCGATGGGCCTCGCTGATCGCCGAGTGCACCGCCGTCGAGGCCGACGCGCTGGAAGAGGGCGCCGTCGATGTCGCCTGGTTCGGTCGCATGTTCGACGCGATCGGGCGCGAGGGGTGGGACGAGCTGCAACGCCCCGCCCGCTTCGCCTCCAGCAGCGGCGGCCACAAGCGCGCCCAGCTCTTCGCCTCCGCCCTCCTCGGCGAAACGCCCGCGGCCGACCTCGAAGAGCGGATCAAGCACAACCGCGACAAGGCCGCCGTCATGGCCCTCGGCCTCGTCCCGCTCCCCGCCGACCCCGAGAAGGCCCGCGCCGAATCGCTCCGGCGTTACCAGATCCTGCAGGAGTTCAAGCGCCAGAGCAACCAGTTCGGCATGCAGCGTCGCGCCTCGGAAGGCAAGGCGGTGTCGATCGCGATGCAGAACCTCGCGCGCACCGCCGGCCACCGCGACCCGCAGCACCTCGAGTGGGCGATGGAAGCCGAGGCCGTGCGCGACCTCGCCGAGGGTCCCGTCAGCGTCACCGAGGGCGAGGTCACCGTCACGCTCAGCATCGACGACGAGGGCTCGCCCGAACTGAGCATCGTCAAGGGCGAAAAGCCGCTCAAGGCCGTTCCCGCCAAGCTCCGCAAGCACGAGCAGATCTCGACGCTCCGCTCGCGCGTGACCGATCTACGCCGACAGAAGTCGCGCATGCGCCTCTCGCTGGAAGCCGCGATGTGCCGCGGCGACCGCTTCACGCCCACCCAGCTCCGCGAGATGACCGGCCACCCCGTCCTGCGCCCGATGCTCGAACGCCTCGTCTTTGTCGGCGGCGACGACGCCAAGGCCAGCGGCGCCCTGATCGGCTACCCCGCCGAAGGCGGACGCGTCCTGTGCGATCACAACGGCGCGATCGAACCGATCGGCAAGAACGACACCCTCCGCCTCGCCCACGCCCTGGACCTCTACCGGCGCGGCGACTGGACACAATGGCAGCGCGACTGCCTTACGGCCGAACGCGTCCAACCCTTCAAGCAGATTTTCCGCGAGATCTACCCCCCCACCGAAACCGAGCTCGCCGAGGAAGGGATGGTCGCCCGCTACGCCGGCCACCAGGTGCAGCCGGGCAAGACGCTCGCGCTGCTCAAAGGCCGCGGGTGGGTCGCCTCCTACGAAGACGGCCTGCGCCGCGTCTTCCTTGAAGAGGGCGTGATCGCCGAGCTCTGGGCCGACTCGATGATCTTCACGCCCGGCTGGGTCGAGGACCCGGTGGTCGAGGGCGTCCGATTCTGCCGCAAGGGCGACTACAAGACGCTGCCCGCCTCGCAGGTCCCGCCGCGCGTCTTCAGCGAGACGATGCGCGACATCGACCTCGTCGTCAGCGTCGCCCACGCCGGCGGCGTCGACCCCGAGGCCTCCGCCTCGACCGTCGAGATGCGCGCCTCGCTCCTGCGCGAGACCGCGTCGATGCTCGGCCTGAGCAACATCACCATCGAGGACCGCTACGCCTTCATCGACGGCGGACTGGCACGCTACGCCCTGCACCTGGGCAGCGCCAACACCAGCATCCCGCCCGGGCGGTCGCTGGTGATCGTCGCGGTGCCGGGCCAGCACCGCGGGCGCCTGTTCCTCCCCTTCGCCGACGACGATCCGAAGACCGCCGAGGTGATGTCCAAGGCCCTGCTGCTGGCCCGCGACGGAGAGATCAAGGACCCGGGCATCCTCTCGCAGATCAAGGCCAAGGCCTGAACCGGGCCGAGGCCGGCAGCGAGCCGCCAAAGAAGCACGAAGGCCCCCGCCTGTTCTCGCACGGGGGCCTTCGCGGCGTTGGACGTCCGTCTTCGCTCAGCAGCCCTGGGCGAACTCGTTCAGGAAGATGAAGAAATCGTCGGCGTCGATCACGCCGTCGTTGTTGAAGTCGGCGCGGATGTCGCCGGCCGCGAAGAACTGCAGGAACAGGAAGAAGTCGTCGGCGTCGACCACGCCGTCGCCGTTGAGGTCCGGGCGGCAGGTCGGCCCGCCGGTCGAGATCTCGTAGCTGTTCATGATGCTGCTGGTCCCGGTGGGCGGGTTCGGCCCGCCGGAAGCCGAGAAGAGCGAGCCAGCGTGGGTCGCAAGACCCGTCGGGATGATCGCCGGGCTGTTGGCCCGCCACGACATGCTCGACCCGCCGATGTTGTACACCACCAGCCAGTAGGTCGCGTTCGCCTGCAGCGTGAAGGGCGACGGGGGCGTGAACTCGTAGTTGTCGGTGCCCACATTGATGACCGCCGGGTTGACCATGGTCAGCAGTTCCGAGCCCACTGCGCCGAACGCATCGTCGAAGATCCGCACCAGCGGGATCACATCCGTCCCGGTCACATCCAGACGCAGCGTCACCGTCCCGAGCTCGGCGCTGTCGCCCGGCATGGTGAAGCCCATCGCCTTGATCCGTCCGTTCTGCAGGGAAGCCGACTGCGTCCCGTCGTTGCCGGGCATGTTGCTGATCAGCACATCCGCCCGCGCCTCGACCGCCCCGAGCACCCCGACCAGACAAACCGCGCCCGCAAATCCACTCATCCTACGGCAGTTCATTGACCTCTCCTTGCTGCACACGCGAACACCCGGCGCAGGCCACACCAGCGCCCGAACGACAATCCGTGACAAGGGGGATCTTCAATCCCCCACGAGCCTGCAGCATAATCGCCGCCGGGCTCCGCCGCAAGAGATTCTGCCGATGCCACCGGAGCCGAGATCAAAGCCCCGTCGAAAGGCACGGCGTGCGGACCCGCCCCCCGACTCGAAGTTCTGCCGCGGAAGAGCGCCATCGCCACGAACTCGGGCCAGCAATCAATGAAAAAGGGCCGCCCCGGCGATCACGAGAGGGCGGCCCGATGTGAACTCGATCAGGCGTCGCTTCA
>SLFH01000354.1 GCA_007124345.1 Phycisphaerales bacterium
GTCCGAGGTGTCCGGCGCGGCCTCTTCGGCGGCCTGCTCGGCGTGCTGCGTCTCTTCGCCGGCGGCCGCCGTCTCCGCAGCCGCCTGCGTGTTGTCGCCAGGACCATCTGTCTGCATGTCGGTCACGCACTCCCTTTGCGGGTCCGAGGCCCGAACCGGCCGGACCGGGGGGATATATACCGGGGTCGGGGCGCTGGAACGACGCTGCACGGGACGCCGTCCGGCCTGTACACTGCCCCCGCGAGAGCCAGACCGGCCCCGGAGGACACAGACCAATGGCGGAGCCGACCACACCCGGCGTGCCCGACGACGAACCCCGCAGCAGCGCGGGGGGCGAACCCGAACTGACAGCGCAGCCGGCCTCCTACCGGGAGGTGACGCTCGCCGCGATCGTGCTCGGACTGATCATCGGCGCGATCATGAACGCCGCGATCACATACGCGGGCCTGAAGATCGGCTTCACGATCGGCGGTTCGGCGATCGCGGCCGTTATCGGTTTCGGCGTGCTGCGGGGGGTGCTCCGCAGGGGATCGATCCTCGAAACAAACATCGTCCAGACCATCGCTTCGGCGGTGAACACCCCCAACTCCGGGGTGATCTTCACGGTGCCGGTGCTGATCCTGCTGGGCTTCCAGCTCTCGTTCGGCGAGCTGGATTTTTGGCTGCTCACGCTGGCGTGCGTCTGCGGCGCGATTCTGGGCGGGGCGTTCATCATCCCGCTTCGCAAGCAGATGCTCGACATCGAGCGGCTGCGGTTCCCGTCGGCCACGGCGGTCGCGGCGATCCTCAAGTCGCCCGGCGCGGGCCCAAAGAAGGCGGTGGTGCTGGCGGTGGGCATCCTGGTCGCGATGCTGATCGGGCTGCCCGCCCAGCTTCCCCAGCTCCAGCGGCCCGCGAACGTCGATGACCTGCAGAACCTCGTCGAGCGCGAGCGGATCACCCGCGCCGATCTGCTGCTGACCGAGCTGATCGATGGCTGGATTACCGAGCAGGCGGCGCCGGAGGAGCTCGTGCGTCACGGGCGCCTGCAGGCCGAGCTGATCGAGGCGACCGAGCAGAACCGGCCGGAGAAACGGGAGGGCTTGACTCCCGAGCAGGTCGCCGAGCGTGCCGAGCGCGTGCGCGAGCTGCGCCACCAGACCGAGGACGCCGCGGCCATCGCGCTGGCGACCATCCGCAACCTGCTGGACCATCCCGTCGATCGCGCCCGCCTGACGAGCTACCCGCTCGAGCTCGCCTCGCGGGCGTACCTCGCCTCCGAAGGGCGAAAGCCCTGGTCGGACCTGGGGGACACCAAGGCGGGTTGGGCCGCCGATCGCCTGTTCGGCTACGCCGACCTGCAGATCCGCATGCCGCGGCAGGTCGTGCCCGACGCCGAACCGGTCGACTTCGCGTTCAACGGCCCCGGCGTCACGAGCGAGGTGCTGACCGAGCGATCAGACCTCAACCGTAACGGCATCCCTGATCTGCTCGTGACGGACGACACGGTCGATGTCGGGCGCATCCTCGGCCTGCCTTTGCAGATCCAGCTGCTGTTCGCGATCGCGCCGTTTGCGATCGGCGCGGGGTACCTGACCGGCAAGGCGGGTCTGCTCGTGCTTGCGGGAGGGATCCTCGCCTATGTCGTGCTCAACCCGTTGGTGTACGCGATGGGGTGGATGCCCGAAACCGTGACCGAGTCCGGCGCCCCCGCTTACGGCTTCGGCAATGTCAACCGCCCGCTGGGCATCGGGCTGCTGCTCGGCGGGGCGCTCATGGGCGTGCTCGCGTCGCTGCCGGCGATCCGCGAGGCGTTCAAGTCGATCGCCGCGGCGAGCAAGACGAAGATGGCCTCAGGCGGGAGCGACGAGTTGGGCCTGAAGGTGCTCATCACGGCCGTCGCCGGCGCGCTGCTGTTCCTCTTTATCGCCGCCGATTTCACGAGCAACCAGCCTATCAACTCGGTCTGCCCGGTCACGGAGCGGACCGTCGAGACCGATGAGTTCACGACCGAGTACAACGGGTATGTGCTCTCGTTCGCCGACGCCGAGGCGCTCCAGACTTTCGAGCAGGCGAGCCCGGAGGACCGCCAGACCGTCACACGTCCGCTGTCGGCCGACCGCCAGGGACTGCTCTCGGGCTTGAACCCCCACCTCCGCGCGGCGATCATCGCGCTCATCGGGGCGCTCTGGATCTGGTTCGCGGGCATCATCATCGCCCAGTGCACCGGCATGACCGACTGGTCGCCGATCTCGGGCATGGCGCTGCTGACGGTGGTGCTGGTGCTGCTGCTGAGCGGGCCGGGCGGGGTGCTCGGCGCGGTGCTGATCGGCGCTGCTTTGTGCGTGGCGATCACCTGCGCCGCTGACATGATGGCCGATCTGAAAACCGGCTACCTCGTCGGCGCAAAGCCCAAGAAACAGCAGACCGTCGAGCTGATCTTCACCGGCATCGGCCCCATCATCACGATGAGCGTCCTGCTCATCATCGTTGTGGGCAACCAGGCCAAGTTCGGGGTGCCGATCGGCCCGGGCACGGACACCTCGGCCCCGCAAGCGCAGGCGCTGCAGGCGGTGATCACCGGCGTGCAGGGCGGGGCCATGCCGTACGCGCTCTACGCCTTCGGCGCAGCGCTCGGTGCGCTGCTCGGTCTCGGGGCGTTCTCCGGCCTCGGCGTGCTTGTCGGCCTTTCGATGTACCTGCCGTTCGCCTACATCGCGACCTACGGCGTCGGGTGCGTGATCAACATCGTCGTGTCGAAGATCAAGGGCGCACGCTGGGCGGAGGAATGGGGCGTGCCCCTCGCCGCGGGCTTTATCGTCGGCGACGCCGTGCTCGCCCTGGGTGTCAACGCCATCGTCCTGCTCGGCGGCTAAGCCCGCAGCCTCGACCGCCGGGAGAAACGCCGAATGAAACTCATCGCGTTCCTGATCATCACGCTCTCGATCATCGCCGGCTCGATGGCCAGCTCGACGGCGTACCTTGCGCCGCTGGCCTCGACCTCCCGCGAGACGCTCTCGACGCTCCGCCTGACCTCGCCCGCGGGCGCCTACGACCCCGGCGAGGCCGACGACGCGTTCCTCCGGCGGCTGGAAGAGGTCCGCGCCGTCCTCGATGCCGAGCGGGCGGTCGAGGCCAACCCGCTCAAACCCCCGGCCGCGCCTCGCACGCCGGCTCCGGTGCCCGAGGTCGAGACCGAACCGACGGGTGAGCAGGTCCTCCGCGCCCGCGAGTCGGCCGCGCCCATAGGCCGCCCCGGCGACCTGCTGATTTCCGAGTTGGTCGACCTGCTCGAAGAGAGCGGCGTGCGGTATGTCAAGGTCGCGTCGTTCAACTTCTTTCGCTGGCCGCACTGGTGGTTGTTCGTCCTAGCGTGCGTCGGGCTGCTGGGCGGCGCATGGATGGTCCGCACGGCGCAGAAGCGTGCGCTCGCGGCCGCGGAGGCCGCCGAAACACCGGCGGGCGAGGAAGCCACCGACGCCGGTTCCGTCTTCGCCCGTCTCTCCGGGCGTCTGCACACGCTCGCGGAGGAGATGGACAAGGCCCAGACCGAGGAAGACAAGCTCGCCTCGATCGTGCGCCATGTCGGCGAGATCCAGCGCGACGATGTGCCGGCGTTCGCCGCCGACAGACCGGCCTTGGTCAACCGGCTCGGCCTCGGGGGCTACGCGGAGCTGATGGACAGCTTCGCGGCGATGGAGCGCCAGCTCAACCGAGCCTGGTCCGCCGCGGCCGACGGCCACCTGCCCGAGTCTGAAACCTGCCTCCGCAACGCGCAACCGCTGCTGGCCGAGACCCTGCGGAAGCTGAAGTCGGCTTGATTTGCATCGGCCGAACTTGCGTCATCGGGTCGGCTTTGCTGGAGCTTTATGTTCCGGCGGGGCTGTCTCCGGCGCGGGCCGTTCGCCGGGCGCACCGGAAAGACGCGCGGCGACGCCCGGCAGCGAATCGGGGCTCAGGGACATCGAATCGATCCCGACCGAGGCGAGCCATTCGGCGAACTCGGGGTAGTTGCTGGGCGCCTCGCCGCAGATCCCGACCTTGCGCCCCTTGGCGTGGGCCCGTTCGATCACGGTCTCGATGAGTCGTTTGACGCCCGGATCTCGTTCGTCGAAGAGGTGCGTGAGCAGATCTGAGTCGCGATCGACGCCGAGCGTCAGTTGCGTCAGGTCGTTGGAGCCGATGGAGAATCCGTCGAAGAGATCACTGAACTCGTCTGCGCGGATCACATTGTTGGGGATCTCGCACATGATGTAGACCTGCAGACCGTTGTCGGCGCGTCGGAGGCCGTGGCGTTCCATCTCGGCCAGCACGCGCTCTCCTTCCCGCGGCGTTCGGCAGAAAGGGATCATGACCGTGATGTTTGTGAGTCCCATGTCGTCGCGCACGCGCCGGATCGCGGCGCACTCGAGCCCGAATCCCTCGCGGTATCGGTCGTCGTAGTAGCGTGAGGCGCCGCGGAACCCCAGCATCGGGTTCTCTTCCGACGGCTCGAACGCCTCGCCCCCCATGAGTCCGGCGTACTCGTTGGTCTTGAAGTCGCTGAAGCGGACGATCACGGGTCGCGGAAAGAACGCCGCCCCGATCTGCGCGATGCCGCTCGCGAGCCGGTCGACAAAGAACTCCGGGAGCGACGGGTAGGCCCTGGCCCGCTGGCGGATCTGCTTGCGCACCGCCGGGTCGGCGACGCGGTCGGGATGCACCAGCGCCATCGGGTGGACACCGATCCAATTGGACACGAGAAACTCGGTCCGCATCAGCCCGACGCCCGCGACCGACTCTACAGGGAGTTGGCACAGCCTGAACGCCTGCCCGGGATCAGCGAGGTTGAGCATGAGCGGGACACGCGAGCGTGGCAGCGACTCGGGCTCGATCACCTCGCGCTGGAAAGGCTGCCGTCCCTCGTAGACCTTGCCGACCTCCCCCTCGGCGCACGAAACGGTGATGGTCGTTCCGTCCAGCAACGACTCGCTGCCGGTCGCTGTACCGACGACGCAGGGCAACCCCATCTCTCGCGAGACGATCGCGGCGTGGCAGGTTCTGCCGCCGCGGTCTGTCACGACCGCCGCCGCCTTTCGCAGCACCGGTTCCCAGTCCGGGTCGGTCATCTCGGCGACGAGGACTTCGCCTTCTTTGAACGCGGGCAGATCCGCCGTGGATCGCACGACGCGGACGATACCCACGCCGACGCGAGCGCCGACGGCCTTGCCCGTGAGGATCGGCTGCTGGCTTGTCTTTAGCCTGAAGACCTCGAAGGGCGCGCCCGCCGTCTTGCGAGAGTGAACGGTCTCGGGGCGGGCCTGGAGGATGAAGAGTTCGCCGGTGCGTCCGTCCTTGGCCCACTCCAGGTCCATGGGCACGCTCTCGGCGGAGCGGCCGGCCGTGTTTGCGTAGTGCTCTTCGACGAGCATCGCCCAGCGCGCCAGGCTCAGGGCTTCGTCGTCGGTGAGGGTGAAACGGCTGCGGTCGCGAGCGGGGACATCGACTTCGCGCACGCTCCGCGCGGCCTGAAGACCCTCCCTGGCGTATATGAGCTTTACCGCTTTCTCGCCGAGTTCCTTCCGGATCACCGAGCGTCGCCCCGCCCGGGCGGTCTCCTTGTGCACCCAGTACTCGTCCGGGCTCACGCGGCCCTTCACGACGCTTTCGCCAAGCCCCCACGAGGCGTCGATCATGACGACCCCCCGAAACCCGGACTCGGTATCGAGGGTGAACATCGTTCCCGCGCACCCGTCCGGGGCCGCGTCGCTACGGACCATCCGCTGCACGCCGACGGAGAGCGCCACCCCTCGGTGCTCGAAGTTGTTCTTCACGCGGTAGGCAATCGCGCGATCGGTGAAGAGGGACGCCATGCAGGCGCGGACCGCGGTGTCCAGAGCGCTCTCGCCTCGGATGTTCAGGTATGTCTCCTGCTGACCGGCGAAAGACGCAGTCGGCAGGTCTTCGGCGGTCGCGCTCGAACGAACGGCCACATCGATCTCATCCACCCCCGAGGATTCCGAGAGCGATCGGTAGGCCTCCATCACCTGCTCTCTCACGGGTGTCGGCAACGGCGCGGATGCGACCTTCTCGCGGATCTCTGCTGCGACGGCGGCCAGCCTCGCGGTGTCGGAGATGTCGAGATCGTCGAGCCGGCTGTACACCCACTGCTCGATCCCCGCCCCTCGCAGGTGCAGCCAGAACGCCTCGGATGAAACCGCGAATCCGTCCGGAACGCGGACCCCCAACGACGCCAGGTGCGCGATCATCTCGCCCAGCGAGGCGTTTTTGCCGCCGACCGCGGCGATATCGCCGATGCCGATCTCGCGGAAGGGGAGTACGAGGCGATCTCGTGCGGACATGCTGACAGATCCTTTCGGGATTCAGAAAGTGATCAGCGGCTTGATCATGTTGTCTTCTTTGGTCTGCATCATGCCGAAGGCCTTCTCGATCTGGTCGAACTTGAATCGGTGGGTCGTCATGGCCAGCGGGTCCACGCGCTCCGTCTGGATCAGTCGCATCAGCCGCCCCATGCGTTCGGACCCGCCGGGGCAGAGGGCGGTGCGGATGGTCTTGTCGCTCATCCCGACGCCCCAGTCCAGGCGCGGGATGGGGACAGTGTCGCCGTCGCCGTGATAACCGACATTGGAGATCGTGCCGCCCGGTCGTGCCGCGCTGACGGACGAGGCGAAAGTCTGGGGCGTTCCGAGCGCCTCGATGGCGGTGTCCACGCCCTCGCCGGACGTGGCTCTGCGGATCGCCTCGACCGGGTCTTCCTTCGTGTAGTCCACGATGATGTCGGCGCCGAACTTCCGAGCCATCGACGCTCGGTCGGGCCTGCTCTCGACGCCGATGACCAGTCCGGCTCCGCAAAGGCGAGCGCCGACGATCGCCATCATCCCGATCGGCCCAACGCCGAACACCGCCACGCTCCCGCCGATCGGGATGTTCCCGAACTCCGCTGCCACGAACCCCGTCGAGAGCATGTCGCAGCAGTACGCCGCCTGCTCGTCGGTGAGGTCGTCCGGGATTGGGGCCAGGTTCGCTACGGCGTCGTTGACATGGAAGTACTCCGCCATGCTGCCGTCCTTGACATTGGCGAACTTCCAACCGCCGAGCATCCCGCCGCACTGGGACGGAAAGCCGCGCTGGCAGTTCCCGCACGCGTAGCACGGCGTGATGGCGTTGACCGCCACGCGCTGGCCGACCTTGAAGAGTCCCGTCGCCTCGACCGCCCCGCCCAACTCGTGAATGACGCCGACGGCCTCGTGCCCGAGCGTCAGGTCCTTGCGCGGCCCGATCGCTCCGGCGACGGTGTGCGTATCGGAGGTGCAGATCAACGCCGCGGTTGTACGCACGATCGCGTCGTTCGGGCCCGGTCGCGGAACGGGCTTGTCGATGATGCCCACCTCGCCGATCCCGTGCATCACGAACGCCTTCATCGATGCCGCCATGGTGACCTCCGGTTCTGATCTCCCCGGGCCCCCTGGCCCAACTGTTTCCCCTGCCCGCGTCCCGCCCTGCGGTCGATGCGCTCGCCCGTCCGCCACGCCCATGACACGGGCCCGGTCGGCAACATCGCCCCCGCGAGGTCGCTCAGCCGGGCCACCTCTTGAGCATATCGAGACTCGTCACGATCCCGATCGGGAATTCTCCCTCATCGACAACAACCACCCGGTGGATTCCGTGCTCCGACATCCGCTTTGCGATCGCCGCGGCCAGCGTGTCCGGCCCGACGGTCACCGGGCCCTCAGTCATGAAGTCCTGGACGCAAACCAATGGCTCGGGGATCACCTCGCTCCACTCTTCGCTGTCCCCCTGCTCAGACAGGATCTCGAAAAGGTAGGCCGGAGGGACATCGCCGAATCCCTGTGAACACCGCCGGATCAGGTCGGTCTTCGACACAACACCGATCAACTTGCCCTGCTGGTCGATCACCGGCGCGCCAGACACTTCATTCTCTTCGAAAACACGCGCCAGTTCGCGAATACCCGCAGAGGGCGGCACGCACACGGGGTCGGCGGTCATGACATCTTTCGCCGTCAATCCAGTCTTCGCGATCGACATGAGACATTCTCCTTCTGAATGATCGTCTGCCGGGTCTGCTCAGAACCTCGGATCATACCGCTCCCCGACCTTCACGCCGCAGCGCACCGCTTCGACCGCTCCGATCGGCTCCTGCGGATTCTACGCAGGATTGTGGGGATGCCAGAGAACTGGGCGCTTCCTGTTTCAACCGCCACAACGGCGGCCGCGTTCCCGCCCAGGATCGTCTCGAGCCCGCCGAAGATGGACGCGTCGCCCGCGCAGAGAGGCGTGCCCTGACCAGAGATCCGGTTTCGGCGCCGACGGCGTGACAACCTGTCCCCCCGCGTGACTGTGGTACGATGCGGAGATGCCCGAGAGGTTGCCCGTCAAGCGGATTGTGTACGGCTACTCCGTGGTGTTCGGCACCGTGGTGCTGAGCATCGGGCTGTGGCTCTTCGAGATGGCGCGGGCCGGGGAGATGCACACCAACCCATGGATCTACCCGGCGAAGGTGGGCAGCCACGGCACGCTGATCCTCATGTGCTGGGCGTTCATTCTCGCCACGCGGTTCGGCCCGATCGAGAGGCTGTTCGGCGGGCTCGATCAGGTCTACAAGGCCCACCGGATCATCGGCGAGACAGCCTTCTTCCTGATCTTTCTGCACCCGATCTTTCTGGCTGCTGCATTTAGCGACTCGCTGTCGGGGTTTGCTCGCTATCTGTGGTTTTCTGACGACTGGGCCCGAAACACCGGCATTCTGGCGCTCACGGCCTTTGCGGTGCTGGTGGTGCTGTCGATCTACTGGAAGATCCCCTATCAGAAATGGAAGCGCACGCACGATCTGTTCGGGCTCGTGCTCGTGCTGGTGGCGGTGCACGCCGTGCTGGGCCGCGGGGAGATGATGAAGTATCCGGTGCTGACCGTCTGGTACGCATCGTGGACCGCGGTCGGACTGGCGGCGTACATCTATATCCGGGTGCTGTATCGGTTCATCGGACCGCAGTACGATTTCGTGACTACGGACGTCCAGAAGCGGGAGGCAGAGGTCACCGAGGTCTATCTGGAACCCGTGGGCAGACCGATGCGCTTTGCGGCAGGACAGTTTTTGTATGTCTCGTTCGACTCCGACGCGGTGACTCGCGAACCGCACCCGTTCAGCATTTCAAGCCCGCCCGAGGAGCCGACACTTCGGCTGTCGATCAAAAGGCTGGGCGACTGGACTAGCGATGTCCACCGCATCCGTCCCGGCGAACGAGCCCGCGTGTGGGGCCCCTACGGGCACTTCGGCAGGGTGCTGCAGGAACAGCCGAACCTTCCGGCGGTCATGATCGGCGGCGGGATCGGCATCACGCCGATGCTGAGCATCATCCGCTCGGAGGCGTTCGCTCAGCGGGACGAGATGAGCGTGGTGATCTACTCTGTGCCGCGAAAGGAGAAGCAGGTCTACGCGGACGAGATCACGACGCGGGCGGAGCAGTTGCCCAATCTCCGGGGGGTGATGCACCTGTCAGACGAGGCCGGCTACATCGACCTCGACTATCTGCGAGAGACGATCGAACGGCCCCTGCGAGACTATGTCTGGATGCTCTGCGGCCCGAACGCGATGACACGATCGATCGAAGCGCAGCTGAGAGGGGAAGGCGTGCGGCCGAAACAGATCCTTATTGAAGCATTCGACATCCGCTGAGCACGACCAGACGCGGAATCAATCCCCACAGGCCGTCGGCCGAACCGAGTCCCCGTCTGCCATTCACCGTGTGCGGACAAAGAGTCGGCCACGCGGGGTAAGGTAGATACAGTGACATCGGGAACAAGAACTACCTAGTCCGCGCGATCAAGATCGACACGGTGGATTTCGCTGGAGCCCCGAGCACCCCGCGCGCTACGCTTGCCCGTTAACCGGAGTTTTTCGTGTCTCATTCCGACGCAGCCAAGACGAAGCCCCCCCCTCAGCCCGGCGTCTGGGGCGCCTTCAAGCAAACCATCAGTGAGTTCATCGAGGATGATGTCCTCACGCTAGCCGGCGCGCTGGCCTTCTATGCCGCCCTCTCGTTTGCCCCGCTGATCATTCTCCTCATGTGGGCGGCCAGCTTCTTCGGCGAGGAGATGCAGCAACAGATTGTCACCGAGATCGGCCAGATCGTCGGCGCGGCCGGCGCTGACACGATCAAGATCGTGATGCAAAGCGGCGAAGCCAACCCGAGGGCGGGCACCGTGGCCGGGCTGATCTCGCTGGGGATCCTGCTCTTCTCCGCAACCATCGTCTTCGCTCAGCTACAAAAGTCCCTCAACCGCACATGGAATGTCAGAGTCAATGCCAGGGCCGGCGTGTGGTACTGGCTGCGCAAACGCGTCCTGTCCCTGGGCTTGATCATCGTCATCGCCTTCCTGCTCGTCATCTCCATGGTGGCGGACATGGTCGTCGCCATGCTCGTGGGCCCGATCATCGACCACGGCTGGGTCTGGAAGACCCTCAGCGTCGCCGTTTCGCTGTGCATTTTCACGCTGCTCTTCGCGGTGATGTTCAAGTTTCTGCCGGATGTCGAGGTCACCTGGCATGTCGTCTGGGTCGGGGCCGCCATCACCGCGGCGCTCTTCACCGTCGGCAAGTTCCTGATCGGGCTGTACCTGGGACAGAGCGCCGTGGGCTCGGCGTACGGGGCGGCGGGGTCGGTGATCGCGCTCTTGGTCTGGGTGTACTACACCTCGCTGGTGGTGCTTTACGGAGCGGAAGTCACGCAGGTGTACGCCCGGCGCACCGGCAAACGGTTCGATCACAACACAAAGGCGCCGAGACGCTGATCGCGTCGCTTCATTCCTTGACCATCAATGCGACATCTCGCGCTCCCAGATCACAGGCGTCCAGACTCTGGCCGCGGAGTGGAAGCCGACTGCTCCGCCGCATCGCCGCCATCTTCACCCAGGGGCTTGTCGGGCTGCTGCCGCTCATCGTCACGGTTGTCGTGCTCGGCTGGCTCGCCTCCGTCGCCGAACGCGTGCTCGGCACGGCGATCCAGTATCTGATTCCTGAATCGTGGTACATCCGCGGCATGGGCCTGGCCATCGGCGTGATCTTTGTCTTCTTCTTTGGCCTCCTTATCAGCGTTTACGGCGTCCCGCAACTCATCAACATCGTTGAGCGCAGGATCGGCCGCGTGCCGCTCGTGAAGACCATCTACGGCGCCGTGCGCGATCTGCTCAGCTTCTTTACGCGTAAAGGTGAAGAAGGCGCTGTCAACCAGGTAGTAGTGGTCACCTTCGGCGACTCCGGCATCAAGGCCGTCGGCCTCCTGATGCGCGACTCGTACGAAAACCTGCCCGTAGGTCTTGGAGGCGAGGACTACATCGTCGTCTACTTCCCCCAGTCGTACCAACTTGGCGGCATGTTGCTTCTGGTACCCCGGGAGAACGTCACGCCGGTGGACATGAAACTGGAGGATGCATTGCGCTTCATCATTACAGCGGGCGCGAAAACCACGACATCCAAAACGACGCCCCCGGCAAAGGACCATACACCGCCCATCGATACCCCCACGCAATAACGGCGCTGAGGTTCTGAATCATCGCGACGGCTGCCCGTTGAGCGAACTGTGACTTGTCGCCGCTCCTCAGGCGGAGCGCCCCACGCGGCCCGCTACGCCACGAAGTACCTCGTCAAGACGCCCGACCTCGGCTGGCCCGAGTGGGTGATGCAGATGGGGCGCGAGAACCGGGTCCCCCGCTACGGCGTCAGCCGCGGGTTCTGGGACAGGCCCCCCGCTCCTCCTCCGGCGA
>SLFH01000299.1 GCA_007124345.1 Phycisphaerales bacterium
CCGGGCGAACTCCCCGATGCGCTCGTTGGGGTAGGTGCCGTCGGCGTCGGTGATGACGACGCGGTCGTACTTGGCCTGGGCGATGCCTCGTTTGAGCGAGGCGCCGTAGCCGCAGTTGACCCCGTTGTCGATCACGCGGAGGCGGGGGTGGTCCTTCTCGAGCCGCTTGAGGATCTCCAGCGTGGGGTCGCTGCTGCCGTCGTTGACAAAGAGCATCTCCGAGGGCAGGGGCTGGTCGGGATGGTTCTCCATCTCGTCGAGGGCCGCCGAGACGCGTTCGACGGTCTCGGTGACCGCCCCCTCCTCGTTGTAGCACGGCACAACGACGCTCACGCCGACTTCCAGATGACGCCTGCGATCGGAGATCAAGCTTCGCTCCCCCGCGCCGCGACGGCGCATGTGTAAAACCCGAGCATGCGCAGCGGCGTCTTCTCCAATACGCCCGCGACCTTCGACCACGCCGCGGGCGCCTTGTTGGGCACAATCAGCCCCTCCACGCGGGCGCGGCGCTCTGCGAGTCCGGTCTCGTCGAGCAGCCGACGCACATACCCGGGGCTGAACTTCAGCGACATCCGCTCCTCGGGCTTGATCGCCCCGAACGCGAACATCAGCGGGTTGTTCCGGTTGGGCTCGTACAGCACCACCGCGACCTTCGCGACGCGCGCCAGTTCGCGCACCGCCTTGCGCCGATCCTCCTCGACGAGGTGATGCAGCAGGTGGCTCTCGACGGCGATGTCAAACGCCCCGTCCTCGAAAGGCAGCTCCGTCGCCGAGGCGCAGACCTTCTCCTTGCACGGGTTCGCATCAAGCATGCTCTGGCTGTAGTCCACGCCCACGGCCCGCCCGAAACGGCGCTCCAACCACCAGGTCAGGTACCCGTTGCCGCAGCCGACATCGACGATCGATGCGCTCGATGCGTCCGGCACGAGCGAGGCGAGGTAGTCCGCCCGCGGCTCGAAGAGCGCCCGCACCGCCGGGTGCTCGGGCGAACGCCGGTCGCTCTGGTCCGCGTCCCAGTACGCCTTCTGGCGCGCCGCTTCTTCAACGCTCACACCCATCTCAGCGCACCCCCGCGGCTTCGGGCGCCGCCCGCTCGGCGCTCCCGCTCCGCTCACCGGCCCCGGCCCCGGCCCCCTCGTCCAGCCCGCCGCCGGGCCCGTGCCCCGAGCCCCGGAAATACTCGCGCCGCCACACACGCATCCCCGCCTCGACCGGCAGCGACGCGACATCCGCGTGCTGCCAGCGGCAGAGCCTCGACTCCTGGTACACCAGGCTGTTGGCCACATAAATACTCGTCGCGTCGCTCCCCACGCTCAACCGCTCCAACGGCGTCCCCACCGGCACGCGGTCGGTCACGATCACCTTGTCGTCAGCAATCTCGATGTCGCGCCGGAACCGGTGCCCCGCCTTGGGCTTGCCGGTGATCGCGATCTTCTGCACGATCGACCGCGTCAGGTTCGCGTTGAACCGCCCGATCACCAGCACCCACCCGCGGAGCATGAGCTGCTTGATGACCGTCATCCCGTTGTTGCGCCTTTTGCACAGGTCGCCCTCGACGCTGAACCTGCCCTGGTCGGGGTCGGCGATCACCTTGTTGTCGTCCTGCAAAAGGTGCGAGACGACGACAGTCCCGTCCTGCAACTCGCCGATCAGGCCGGTATCGCTGGCGATCGGGCCGTGCGCGTCGAAGACCTTGAGCACGCCGCCCTTGGAGAGGTTGGTGATCGTGTAGCGTCCGCGGCTGTTCTCTCTATCGGCCCCGCTGTCGGCCTCGCGCCCGTTCCACGAGACCGCGATCTTCGCCCCGGGCATGTATCGCGTTTCGGGCTTGCGCCGGCTCTCGTTGATCGGCGCGGGGCGCTCGGGGTGGTAGTCCTCCCACGCCTGCAGGAAGTCGTAGACATAGTGCGCCGTCATGCGGTCGTCGTCGTTGTGGTAGCGCTTGTCGCGCTCGCTGCCGACGAGGAAGGCGTCGGCGATCTGCCCCGCCTCCTCGCAATCGGGCGCGAGCAGCTCGAACCCGTGGGGGTAGAAGTGGTAGGTGTTCCGCGACCCGTACTCGCCCCCGTACGACCCGTCGGGGTGCATGAAGTGCCAGCTGAACTTCACCGCGTCGACCAGGGGCTTTGTGAGCTCGTCGGCGCCGGGGTGCCCGGCCGCACGCATCTTCTGTCGGAGCTTGGCGAGGAAATCGATCGTGCAGGTGTGATAGCCGGGGTCGGCGCCCTCGTACTCCTGGAACCACCCCTCGTCCTTGTGCTGCCAGCTCAGGGTCAGGGCGATGCGGTCCTCGGCGACCTTCTTCGCTTTCTCGTCGCCTGTGATGCTGTAGACATTGAACGCCGCGAGGGCGGCCAGCGCCTGGTGGTTGCTCAGGCGCCCCGTCTCGTTCTCGTGCTCGAGGTGGCGGATCCGCTTGGTGAACAGATCGACAACCGCCGGGTCGTCCATCTTCAGCACCTTGTACGCCTCGCTCCCCGCGTACAGGCTGAAGACCAGCGCCCCCATCGCCCGCTCAAACGGGAAGTAATCGTCGCAGGTCCCGTCCTTGTGGCTCGACGAGGCCATGAACCGCAGCGAACCCTCGGCCACCTCGCGCAGTCGCTCGACCCCGCGGAAGGTGTTGCCCGGGTAGTCGTTGGCGTACACCAGCGCCAGGGGCAGCACAAACTCCTGCGACATCCCGCACGGGAAGTCCATCGTCCGGTAGTGCCAGAACGCCCGGTCGAAGCTCCCGAAGGTCTTCGAGTACGGGTTCATGTCCACCAGGTGGAGCAGGCGCGGGATGTAGGGCAGCGCCAGCGCTGCGTACCGGTCTCTCATCACAGCTTTCCCTCCGGGAGGCCCGCGAGCCGAACGCATCGCACCGGGCCGAATGGCCCCCGAAAAAGGGTGTCGGCGGGCCCGCGCCGCCGTTCACGCCGCGGGGTCTCGATGGTAGTCCCCGCTCCGGCACGACTCACCCCCGACGGGTAGCCTTGTCCGCTTGAGCGACCGCCCCACGCGAATCTGTCTGGTCTCGGCCGAGCTCGCCCCGTTCTCCGGGGGCGGGGCGGGGGTGTACGCCGCCCACATGGCCCGGGCCCTCGCCGGCTCCGGCGCCGAGGTCCACCTGCTCACCACGCCCCACCAGAAGCTGGACTC
>SLFH01000078.1 GCA_007124345.1 Phycisphaerales bacterium
CGCATCGAGGCGCTGCGGTCGAGGAGCATCACGACCCAGTCGCGTTCCTCGCGTTCGTTGGGGCGGACGAGTTGGGGGCCCATCGCCAGCACGACCAGGAGGATCAGCGTCATCCAGCGCACGACGGCGAGCGATCGGCGCGCCCACAGCGGCCCGTCGACGCGCCGGTAGCACCACCACGCGATCCCGCCCGCGAGGATCAGCACGCCCAGCATCGCCCAGCCCGCCAGCGGGCGGACGAAGGAGAGCTCGACGCCTTCAGCGCCGAAGCCGAGCTCGCCGAGCCCGAAGAGGGTGTCGAGCAGTTCGTTCATGCGCCACCCCCCGGGCGGGCGAAGCTCGTGCGCCTGTTGAGCACCAGCTCGGAGAGCAGCAGCGCGATCGCGCCGAGCAGGAGGTTCAGCGAGAGCAGGCCGGCCCGTTCGCGCGGGTCGTCAGCGTCGGGCCTCGCCTCGGCCTCGACGGCCTCGGGCCCGACGAATGAAACGGGCACACCGGCGGTCTGCAGCCACGAGCGGACGGCTTCGATCTCGCGCGGCTCGCTGCGCCCCGCCTCGGGGTCGGCGTTGACCGCCACCAGCCCGGACGCTCCGCCCCGCTCGGCGCGGACGGACCAGAGCCCGGGGTGACGCATCGGGGAACGGGGCCGACGCTCATCGACCGCGATCGGGCCGCCGAACGCGTCCAGCGGAGTCAGCTCGACCGAGCCCGCGGGCAGCACCGGCCTTTCGCCCGCGATCGCTTCGATCACCTCGTCGCCCGCGCCGACGCCCTGGCGGACGGTCTCCTGCATCAGCGCGACCATCAGCGGCTTGACGGGGAGCGTCGACCAGCGGGGGTCGATCGCCGTCGTCAGCAGCACGACCGTCCCGCCCCGCTCCAGCGAGGTCGAGAGGAGCAGCGGCTCACCGGTGCGCAGGGCGAGGACTTCCGTCGCCGCCTCGGCCTCGGGCGAGCCGGAGGGTTCGACCCCGAGCAGGCGCAGCACCTCGACGGGCTGAGCGAGCGCCTCGATCTCGGGGCCGAGCAGCCCGAGGATGCCCGCGGCCGGTGTCGAAGGTTCGATGCGTCCGGTGGACGGGAGCTCGATCGACTGGCGCGACAGACGCAGCGGGAGCGCAAGGGCTTCAGAGGCGTGCTCGGTCCAGAGCTGGGCTTCCAGCGGATCTGGGCCCGGCGCGATGAAGACGACGCCGCCCCGGTCGGTGACGGCTCGCATGCGCCGCCACGCCTCGGGCGGGATGAGCGAGGCATCAGGCACGATGAGGGCGTCGAAGGCTTCCAGACGCGTCGGGTCGATCGCGCCGGGCTCGACGAGCTCGATCTCGAGCCGAGCGCCCTCGTCGATCTCAGGGCGCAGCGCGGCCAGCGCCCAATCGGCCGGAGTAAACCCCGCGACACCGACGCGCGAAGCGCCGACCACAAGCGGCGCCGCGACCCCGACGCGGATCGAGCGCCGGAACCTGACGACGGCTCTGCGCGTCGCGCTGACGCTCGCGCCCGCGTCGTCGAGCGTCGCGACAATCGAGGCGTCGCCCCGCAGATCACCCGCGGGCGAGGAGGCGAGCACGGCACGCCCTTCGGCATCGCCGGGCTCGAAGCGCACCGAGGTCCGGCCGAGCGTGGTCTCAGAACCGGGCGAAACGAGCGAGAGGGTGACACCGACTTCTTCGGCGCGATCGGCCGCGGCGCCCGAGCGCCGGGCGGTGATCGTGACGCCCGCGAGCCCTTCGGGCCCGACGCCCCCGCCGACAGCGACGCGCCGCCCGGGGCGAAGGTCGGTCAGCGCGATGTTTCGCGCCGGATCGGTCGCGGGGGCGGTCGTCACGATCTCGACGGGGCGGCCGAGGTCGGCGAGCCTGGGCAGGGGCTCGTCGAGCCGCGCCGAGCCGGTCCGCCAGTCGCTGAGGATGAACACGCGGATGGGGCCGGCGTCGGGCTCGTCGGCCGCCGCACGCGCGACGAGATCGAGCCCGCCGCGCAGATCAATCTGTCCGCCAGCGTGCCTCAGACCCCGCGCTTCGCGAGCGACGGCCTCGGGCTCGGGCGACGGCGGCATGACGACGGGGAGCGCCGATGCGCCCAGGGCGATGAGGGCGGCGCGATCGCCCCGGTAGCCGTCGAGCGCGCGAACGGCCTCGTCGGCCCGTTGGGCGTGGCGTTCAAGAACGGTCCGCCCGTCGGCCTCGCGGAGGGAGGCGAGTGGGCCGTCGTCGATGAGCACAAAGAGCGTGGTCGGGCCCCGGGCCGTCGCGTCCTCGCGCGAGCATGTCGCACCGGCGACACCCATCGCGATCAGGGCGACCGCGAGGCAACGGAGCAGGAGCAGCAGCCACTGTTCGAGCAGCAGGCGCCGGCGCTGGCGCCGGTAGGCCTCCATCACAAAGCGCATCGCCCCCCAGCGGACGGGCCTGCGCCGACGCCGCAGAATGATGTGGATCAGGATCGGGATCGCGACGCACGCGAGACCGACGATCGCGAGGATGGGGCTGGAAAAACTCACCCGTACTTGCTCTTCTTGATCCTTGCGTTCCGTCTCGCGAGGTACGACGCCAGCGGCGGGCCCAGCCAGTCGCTCGTCAGCACGCGTGAGAAGTCGTAGCCGAACCGCAGCACGCTCCGCTGCACGCGCTGCTCGTGCTCGCGGAAGGCTTCGAGGTAGCCCTCGCGGATGGCTCGCGGGTCGACGCGGACCAGCGGCTCGTCTTCCAGACCCTCGAACGGGACGGGGCTCTTGAAGTCGAACTCGACCTCGTCGCGGTCGAGCACCTGGAAGAGCATCAGGTCGTGCCCCCGGTGGCGGGCGCGGGCCATGGCCGCGTCGAGCTGGTCGGGGTCGAACAACGCGTCGGTGATCAGCGCGATCAGGCAGCGGGCGCCCACCTTGGCGAGCGTCTGGTCGACCGCCCGCCCGATGTCGGTCTCCGCCTCGACCGGGTGCGTCGAGAGGGCGCTGACGATCCGGCGCCACTGCCCCTGGCTGCTCGAACGGCTCACCATCGCCCGGACCGTGTCGGCAAAGACCACAAGCCCGACGCGGTCGCGCTGGCGGAGGGTGATGTAGCTCAGGGCCGCGGCCAGCGCCGTCGCGTGGTCGAACTTCGACCAGAAGAGCCGCCCGTCGGGGCTCTTGTCACGCC
>SLFH01000102.1 GCA_007124345.1 Phycisphaerales bacterium
GGATGTCCCCGATCCGTACTGGGGCGAGGGCGACGGATTTGAACGCGTATACCGGATGCTCGACGTGGCGTGCGATGGGTTGATCGGGGCGATGCTGGAGCGTTGAGGCTGCAGGGGAGTTTCGACGCGTTTTCTTGGTCTTGATCGATTGATTCGCGGGACACGCAACGCCGAAGGCACTGAGGGTTGTAGTCACGGGTGGAAGCGTGCGCAGCACGCTGGAACCCGTGGACCTGGTCTCTCCTACAACACGGCTCCGAAGGAGCGGAGGAAGCGAGCGAGTCTGCGGCTTCCTTCGCCCCTTCAGGGCGAGAACATTCTTTGATTTTGTCCACGGGTTGCGCACGGCCTTGCGGCCTCGCTCCACCCGTGGCTACAACCCCGCGCCTTTTCAGGGCTTTAGATCTTGAGCATGAGGCGTTCGGGGTTCTCGATGCTGTCTTTGATGTGCACGAGGAACCTGACGGCGCCGGCGCCGTCGACGACGCGGTGATCGTAGCTGAGGGCGAGGTACATCATCGGTCGGAGGGCGAGTTGGCCGGGGTTGTCGGGGTCCTCGACGGCGCGGTTCTTGATCGCGTGCATGCCGAGGATGGCCGACTGCGGCGGGTTGAGGATCGGGGTGGACATGAGGCTGCCGAAGATGCCGCCGTTGGTGATGGTGAAGGTGCCGCCCTGCATCTCGGCGAGTTCGAGCTTGCCGTTTTTGGCCCGTGTGCCGTAGTCTTTGACGGCCTTCTCGATCTCGTCGAAGGACATCGATTCGGCACTGCGGAGCACGGGCACGACGAGGCCCTTGGGGCTGCTGACGGCGATGGCGACATCGCAGAAGTCGTGGCTCTTGAGGGCGGGCTTGCCGTCCTGCTCGACGATGTACGAGTTGACGGCCGGGAAGGCCTTGAGGGCCGAGCAGGCGGCGGCGACGAAGAAGGACATGAAGCCGAGGCTGACGCCGTGCTTCTCGCCGAACTCATCCTTGTACTTCTTGCGGAGGGCCATGACATTGGTCATGTCGCACTCGTTGAAGGTGGTGAGCATCGCGGCGGTCTGCTGCGCCTCGACGAGGCGCTGGGCGATGCGCTGACGCATGGGCGACATCTTCTCGACGCTGGTCGAGCGAGAGGGGCCCGAAGCGCCGGCGGATGCCGGGGCGTCGCTGTCGCCGTCGGGGTGGGCCTGGAGGTAGGCGAGGACATCCTGCTCGCGGATGCGAGAGCCGGCGCCGGTGGGCTTGACGCGGGAGAGGTCGATGTTGAACTGGCCGGCGATCTTCTCGGCCAACGGTGTGGCCTTGATGTCGCCCGAGGGGCGGGCCTGGCCGTTGCTGGCCGGCGGCGTGCTCTTGGCCTTCGAGGGCTCGGCCTTTTCTTCCTTGGAGGAGGGCTTCTCGGCGGTGGCGGTCGACGACTTGCTCTCGGCGTCCTTGCTCTCGTTGTCTTGGTCGTCGGAGGCGCCTTCGGCCTTCTTGGACTCGCCGTCCTTCTTGGCGGCTTCGGACGAGCCGCCCGAGGGCTTCTCGGCTGATTCATCGATGGAGCCGACGACGGCGCCGACCTCAACGGTGTCGCCCTCGGAAGCGGATCGCTTCAGCACGCCGCTGGCTGGGGCGGGGACCTCCATCGTGATCTTGTCGGTCTCGAGCTCGATGAGCGTGTCGTCCTGCTCGACATAGTCACCGTCGTTTTTGAGCCAAGCGGCGATGACGCCCTCGGTGACGGATTCGCCGACATTTGGGATGACGATATCGGTGGCCATCTGCTGTTGCGCCCTGATTACTGAGAGCCTCGATGAAGAACGCCGGGCCGGTGGATTCCGTGCCCGGCGTCAGTAAGTCTACGCGCGGTCAGGCGGTCGCCTTGGCGTGCTTCGACGATGACGCCTTGCCGTTGGCCGAGCCCTGACCGCCTTCTTCCTTGGGGGACGGCTGCTCCTCGGCCTTGTGCTGCGGCGCCTCGCCGATCGCTCTGGTAAGGATGCCTTCCTGCTGGAGCCGGTCTCGCTTCTTCGAGCCGCTGGCGGGGGTGGCGCTAGCGGCCCTGCCGATATATGGCAGGCTGTCGATGCCCAGATTCTCGCGGAGCTTGTCTGCGATGAAGAGGAACGCGCCCATGTTGCGGGGCTCTTCCTGCACCCAGATGACCTCGGTCTTCTTGGGGTAGCGGTCGAGGATCTCGCGGAGCAGGTTGGTGTGCAGGGGGTAGAGCTGCTCGATGCGGACGATGGCGGTGTCGGTGCGTTCGATGTCGTCGCGCCGCTTGGCCATCTCGTGGTAGATCTTGCCCGAGCAGAGGATCACGCGCTCGACGCCGGAGCGGTCGAGCGTCTTGCGGTCCGGGGCGAGGCGGTCGCCCTCGAACGCCGGGTCGTCGATGACCTCGCGGAACGAGGTATCGATCAGCTCGGAGATGTGGCTGGTCGGGATGCGGAGCATGCTCTTGGGCGACATGACGATCAGCGGCTTGCGGAAGTTGCGCTTGACCTGGCGCCTGAACATGTGGAAGGTCTGGGCGGCGGTGGTCGGGTAGGCGACCTGGATGTTGTCGTCGCCGCAGAGTTGGAGGAAGCGTTCGAGCCTGGCGGAGGAGTGCTCCGGGCCTGCGCCCTCGTACCCGTGGGGGAGGAGCATGGTCAGCCCGTTCCACCGCTGCCACTTCATCTCGGCGGAGGTGATGAACTGGTCGATGATGATCTGCGCGCCGTTGTTGAAGTCGCCGAACTGGGCCTCCCAGATGACGAGCATCGAAGGGTCGGCGAGGGAGTAGCCGTACTCGAAGCCGAGGACGGCTTCCTCCGAGAGCGGGCTGTTGTGGATGCAGAACTGGGCCTGCTTCTCGGAATCGGTGTTGGCGCCGCCCTCGTGGAGGTCGGGGTCGATCAGGCGGGGGCGGATGTGCGCCAGCGGGACCCAGACGCGTCCGTCCTCGGCGTCGCGGAGGACGGCGTGGCGGTGGCTGAAGGTGCCGCGACCGACATCCTGGCCCGAGACGCGGACGGGGTGGCCCTCGATGAGGAGCGTGCCGTAGGCGAGCGTCTCCGCGTCGGCGTAGCTGATCTCGCCGGTGTCGAGCAGGCTCCGCCGATCATCGAGCAGCTTGACGAGCTTGCGGTTGACCTTGAAGCCGTCGGGGACTCGGCCGATCGCCTCGCAGACCTCGCGGAGGGCTTCGGCGGAGACGGCGGTCTGGGCCGGCTCGTGGCTGTAGGCGTGGCTCATACCCGACCAGCGGGCCGATCCGGGATCGATCGTGGGGTCGACCGGACGCTCGCGGGCCATTTTCTGGGCTTTGTCGAGCGCTTCATCCAGGCGTTGCTGGATGACCTCCATGTCGTCCTTGCTGAGCAGGCCCTCGTCGAGGAGGCGCTGGGAGTAGCTCTCCAGCACGCTCTTCTTCTTCTTGATGAGCTTGGCGAGGATGGGCTGGGTGAAGCTGGCCTCGTCCTGCTCGTTGTGCCCGTACTTGCGGTAGCACCAGAGCTCGATGAAGATGTCCTTGCCGAAGACCTGGCGGTAGGCGACGGAGAAGTACGCCGCGGCGAGCACCGCCTCGGGGTCTTCCCCGTTGACATGCAGCACGGGGCACTCGCAGGCGTTTGCGATGTCGGTGCAGTAGCGTCCGGAGCGGCCTTCCTCGGGCGTGGTGGTGAAGCCGATGAGGTTGTTGACGACGACATGCACCGTCCCGCCGACGGTGTAGCCGTCGAGCTGGGACATGTTCAGGCACTCGGCGACGACGCCCTGGCCGGCGATCGCGGCGTCGCCATGGATCAGCAGCGACATCACGCGTTTGCGCTGGCGGTCGTCGCGGAGGCGCTGCTTGGCGCGGCAGCGGCCCATGACAACCGGGTTCACCGCTTCGAGGTGGCTCGGGTTGCTGGCCATCGCGAGGTGGACCATGCGTCCGTTGCCGAACTGGCGCGTGCCGGAGTAGCCGCGGTGGTACTTGACATCGCCGCCCCCGTCGACGAAGTCCTCCTGCCATGTCTCTTCGAACTCGGTGAAGATCTGCTCGTGGGTCTTGCCGAGGATGTTGTTCAGGACATTGAGGCGTCCGCGGTGGGCCATGCCCAGGACGATCTCCTCGACGCCGAACTCTGAAGCGCTCTCGACGACGCGGTCGAGCAGGGGGATCAGCGACTCAGAGCCTTCGAGGCTGAACCGCTTGTCGCCCGGATAACGCTTCTGAAGAAAACGCTCGAACATCTCTGCGGAGAGGATCTGTTCGAGCAGGTGGATCTTCTGGCCCCTGGTCAGCGGGCTGCGGTCGACCCCCCTCTCGAAGCGGTCCAGCAGCCATTCACGCTCGGTGCGGTCGGTGATGTGCATCACCTCGACGCCGAGGGTGCCGCAGTAACGGGCTTCGAGGTGCTCGATCAGCCGTCCGAGGGTCACGACACCCTCCAGCCCGACAGTCGATGCGTCGACCTCGCGTGAGAGGTCGCCCTCGGCGAGCCCGTGGGTCGAGAGGTTCAGGGCGTCGGGCCGCTGGCGTGCGCGGTCGAAGGGGTCCAGCCTTGCTGCGATGTGGCCGAGGCGCCGGTACGCCTCGATGAGGTCGCCGACGCGGGCCTGGAACCGGAGGGTGTCGGCCTCTTCCGAGGAGCCCCTGGCCGGGCCGGCGCCGCTCTGGGCGAGGTCGAACCCCGCGAAGAAGGAACGCAGGTCGGCCGGGACAGAGTCCGGGTCCTGTTTGTATCTGGCGTACTCAGCGTCCAGGTACTCGGCGTTCCAGCCATTGACTGCGGGAGGCACTGCTCTTGGAGCGGCACTCATTTCGGGCCTCGCGTC
Organism: Phycisphaerales bacterium; assembly: GCA_007124345.1. Classification (GTDB taxonomy): domain Bacteria; phylum Planctomycetota; class Phycisphaerae; order Phycisphaerales; family UBA1924; genus SLFH01. The sequence continues at coordinate 4,787 of SLFH01000102.1, forward strand.
TCGGTGGCAAACTGATCGCACCGGCGGCAAATCAACCACCGATTCCCATGCTATGGCACCATATCGGCCCGCTGGAAGCCTGGCTGAGTATTTCCGGGCCTGATCGTGTTGGTTCGGGTCCGATTCGAGTACGGCTGGCACCGGACCTCGCCCCGTGAGGGGGGTCAGCCGAAGCGTCCGGTCACATACTGCTCGGTCTCGCCCAGGCGGGGCCTCTGGAAGACCTCGTCGGTCGGACCGTACTCGACCAGACGCCCGAGGTACATGAAGGCGGTGAAGTCGCTGACGCGGGCGGCCTGCTGCATGTTGTGGGTAACGATCAGGACGGTGTACCGCTCGGAGATCTCGTGGATGAGCTCCTCGATGCGGAGGGTCGCGACGGGGTCGAGGGCCGAGCAGGGCTCGTCGAGGAGGAGGACCTCCGGGTCGGCCACGATGGCGCGGGCGATGCACAGGCGTTGCTGCTGGCCGCCCGAGAGCCCCAGGGCGCTCTCCCTAAGACGGTCCTTGACCTCGTCCCAGATCGCGGCGCCCTTGAGGCTGCGCTCGCACGCTTCTTCGAGGACGGAGCGGCGCTTCTCCCCGTCGATGCGGAGGGGGTAGACGACGTTCTCGAAGATCGACATCGGGAAGGGATTGGGCTTCTGGAAGACCATCCCCAGACGCTTGCGGAGGGAGATTACATCAACGCGGGGGTGGTAGATCGACTCGCCGTTGAGGAGCATGTCGCCCTCGATACGGACCGAGTCGATGAGGTCGTTGAGGCGGTTGACCGATCGCAGCAGCGTGCTCTTGCCGCAACCCGACGGGCCGATGATCGCGGTGACCTTGCCCCGCCTGACGGGGGCGGTGACGCTGTAGAGCGCCTGCGACTGGCCGTAAAAGAGGCTGAAGGCCTCGATGTTGAGCACGGCGTCGCCCTCGGTGACCTGCTCGTGGATGACCGATCGGACCTCGTGGCCGGCGCGGATGGCCTCGATGACGCCGAGCTCGGGCTTGTCGGCGCCGTTGCTCTGGCGGGTGATTCGGGGGGTTGCGGTTCCGGTCATGGGATCAAACTCCGATCGGCGTCAAACGGCCAGACCCTTCTGCGAGCGCAGGCGGCTGCGCAGCACGATCGCCGCGAGGTTCAGGAGCAGTACGATCGAGATGAGCAGGAGGGTCGTGGTCCATACGAGGGGCTGGGCGGCCTCCGAGTCTCGGCTCTGGAAGCCGAGGTCGTAGATGTGGAAACCCAGGTGCATGAAGCTGCGCTCGCCGTGGATGAACGGGAACTCGGTGGAGACGGGCAGCTGCGGGGCGAGCTTGACGGCGCCGACGAGCATGAGCGGCGCGACCTCGCCCGCGCCGCGCGCGATCGCGAGGATGGCCCCGGTCATGATGCCCGGCAGCGCGCCCGGGAGCACGACCCGCCGGATCGTCTGCCACTTGCTGGCGCCGCAGCCCAGGCTCGCCTCGCGGATCGAGCGTGGGACGGCGGCGATCGCTTCCTCGGTCGCGACGATCACGACGGGCAGCGTCAAGAGCGACAGCGTCAGCGAGGCCCAGAGGATCCCGCGTGCGCCGAAGACCGGCTGGCCCGCCGAGACCTCCGCCCGGAAGAAGCCGCCGAAGTAGGGCGTCGCCGCTACGAGGTAGAAGACCATCGCCACCGCCCCGACCCAAAGCAGCCCCGCGCCGATGCGGCAGGCCGATGCTGCTCTGGTCGACGGGCGCCCGGGGATCCGCCTGCCCGCGCCCATCAGTGTGATGGCGAGGCAGGCCGCCAGCACCAGCGCACCGACCAATGTCCACCAGGGCGTTCGCGCAGCGGGGGCGTCGGGCCCGGTGTCGATGTAGCCCCCCACGATGTAACAGAAGAAGCCAAGGCCGAAGACGCCGTAGACGATGCTCGGCACGCCCGCGAGGTTGTTGACCGCGATGCGGAGGACGCTGGTGATAAAGCCCTGGTGGGCGTACTCGCGGAGGTAGATCGCCGCGATCACGCCGAGGGGGACGACCGTGATCGTCAGCAGCATGGTGAGGGTGACGGTGCCGACGATGACCGAGAGCAGGCCGCCCTCGCCGTCGGGCCTCGGCCTGTCTGAGAGGAACTGGGCCCAGCGGTCGAAGTAGACGCCGAGCCTGCCGCCAAAGTCCAAGGCGTTGGGGCGGACGGCGCGATCGATCTGCGACAGGCGCATCGGCTCGCCGGGACGCCCCACTTCCTCGGGCGCGAAGCGGCCGGTTCTGGCGTCGGTGACGATGACTCTGAAGCGGGCGTCGTCGCGCCGGAGCCCCGAGAGCTTGCGGTCGATCTCGTCGCCCCGCTCGGCGAGGCGTTCGACCTCGCTCGCGTGCTCTGCGCGGATCGATTCGAGGCGTTCGGCGCTCATCGAGGGGCCGGACCACGGGTGGTCGACCGCGCCGAAAAACAGGCCCGCCAGCGAGGCGCCGATCATCAGCGAGGCGAGGAACCCGCCGGGCTTGATCCGCCCCGGATGGTCCGGGTCTGTCGTGCTGCGACGGAGCCGAACGCCGGCAAAGAGCAGACCGACCGAGGCGATCGTGGTTCCGCCCCAGAGCCAGACCGGCGTCGATCGATCGTTGCTGAGGGTCTCTTCCCGCTCCAACTCGGCACGCCTGAGGCGCATGTTCAGGGCGCCGATGCGTCGGTCGACCTCGCTCCGCTCGCCCCGTTCGAGCCGCTCGATGGCGCGCCTGCGGTCCTTTGCGCTGCGGACCTCGCGTTCGAACGCCCTGAACCCGTCCTCGCCGACAAGCGGGACGGTCACGCGTTCGAGGACAAGCCGCTCGCCCCCGACGCTGCGGACCTCGCGCGACGCGACGCCCTCGCCGATGTCTGTGCTCGCGGGGCGTTCGTCGAAGAGCTCCTCGTCTTCGGGCAGCCAGCGGTCGAAGACGAGCGCGTCGACCGATCCGATGAAGGGCCCCCACTCCAGGCGTTCGAGCACGACCGTGTTCTCGGGACGCGATCGCGAGGCGACCTCGTAGAGGGGCACCCAGCGGAAGGCAGCGGCCCCGAACTCGCGGTTGCCGACCTGGAGGAGGATGCGTTCGAGCGGTTCGTCCGGGTCGACGCTCTGGGGCAGGAGGCCCTGCGCGTTGAGGGCCTCGATCCGGGCGCGTTCGTCGCGGTCGGGCCGGTAGAGGTCGGTCTCCATGAGGCGCCCGAGCAGGACCTCGGGCTCGCCGCCCTCGATGGCGACCATCTCGACCCGCTCGATCGCCTTGGGCCAGAAGGTCTGCGAGCCCCGGACGACGATGAGTCCGATGAGCCCGATCACAAGCACGAGACAGACCGCCAGCGCGCCGCCCATCAGCCACATCAGTGGGCCGCCGCGTGCCGCGGGGGGCGTGACGCGCCGGTGCGCCTGGATCTCGGGTTGGGTCGGTTGCTCCTGCAACGCGAAGGGTCTCCCTGGCGCTCAGAGGGCCGCGTTCCGCTTTCGGAAGTGCTGGCGGACCAGCTCGGCCGTGGTGTTGATCACAAAGGTCATGAGGAAGAGCACGAGCCCGCAGAGGAAGAGCACGCGGTAGTGCGTCCCGCCCGGCGGGGCCTCGGGCAGCTCGACGGCGATGTTGGCCGCGAGCGTTCTGAAGCCCGAGAAGATGTTCATCGAGATCTCGGGCGTGTTGCCCGTGGCCATCAGGACGATCATGGTCTCGCCGACCGCCCTGCCCAGCCCGATCATCATCGCAGAGAAGATGCCCGACGCGGCGACGGGGAGCACGACTCGGACCGCGGTCTGCCAGGGCGTCGCGCCCGCGCCCAGCGAGGCGAGACGCAGCGAGTCGGGCACGCTCCGCATTGCGTCTTCGCTGATGGTGTAGATGATCGGGATGATCGCAAAGCCCATGATGATCCCGACGACCAGTGTGTTTCTGACGCTGAAGGGGCCGAAGATCGAGTCTCGCGGGTCGTGGCCGAGCCAGACAAGCACTTGAGCGCCCAGCAGTGTCAGCGCGATCGCGCCGCCGATCGTCACGCCGAAGCGGAGCAGCTCGATCGCGACGACCTTCCCGGGCGTCGCGCCGGTGCCCATCTCGGCGAGGCGCCGGTCCAGCAGCGGCCCGCGCAGGGCGGCCGACAACAGCAGGCCGATCGGAAAGAGCGCGACCAACCAGCCGGGCGTGGGCCCGCCGAAAGCGCCGTCCAGCCAGCGCCGGATGCCTCCCGCAGGCGGCAGCGTTCCTGGGGGAATGTCGCCCAGATCGCCCCCGGGCAGGACGAGCTCGCCTCCGACGGTGTAGATCCCGTGAAAGCCCCGGAGCGTGCGCTGCTCGGCGGAGGTCAGCTGCGACGGATCGCCCGGGACCCACGCGGGAACCGCGTCGGGGTCGGCAGGCCGATGCAGCCCCGCAGCGACGAGTTGGTCGCCCTCGGAGACCGAGAAGAGTGTCCGCTCCATCAAGGGCCCGATCCCCGACGCGAGGACGCACCCGATCGCGACCAGGCCGAACACGATCCCCAGGCGCGAGGTCGCCCCGATGCGGCGCGACGCGTGGTCGGGCAGCGCCCGCCAGAGGGAGGCGGCGAGCACGATCGTCAGCGGCACAACCACGAACCCGACCAGGACCGCGGGAAGATGGTCGCGCATGTACGGGGCGAGCACCATCGCCGCGATGAACCCGAGCACCACCGAGGGGAGCGAGGCCATCAGCTCGATCGTCGGCTTGACCGCCTTGCGCGTTCCCGGCGAGAGGAACTCGCTGGAGTAGATCGCCGCCAGCACCGCCAGCGGCGCCGCGATGATCATCGCGACCACGGTCGCCTTGAGCGTGCCGAAGATCAGCGGGACGAGGCCGTACTTGACCTCCGCGCCCTCCGAGCCGGCCGACGACTGGTAGACATGCTGGGGTCGGTATTCACCCTCGTAGAGCACCGGCCTGAAAAGCGAGCGGAAACTGGCGCGGGGGTGGCCCGCGTCCAGCGCCCAGAGGCGGTATCCCCCCGCGGCATCGACGAGCATCATGCCGTCACGACGGGGCAGCATGAAGACCGCGATCGGCGTGTCGCCTTCCCCCGCTGCGACGCTCGCGACACGCTTGGCGCTCGTGGCGTGCATCAGGTCGAGGCGGCCGCTGGAACGCAGGGCCGCTACGGTCCGATCGCGTGCGCTGACGCCCAGCGAGACGACCGGGTCGTCGGAGGGTCCCAGGAGTTCGTTGCCCACGACGACGCGGCCGTCCTCGCCCGCGCCCCGTTGCGTCGCGGTGAACAGCGTGCGCAGACGCCCGTCGTCGGTTGCGATCAGCAGCGAGCGGGCGCCGACGGTCATGTCCGATGCGGTGATCGGCGAGGCGGTGGTGTACGACCCGACGAAGCGCATCGTCGACGTGGCATCGGGATCCTCGTGGTCGGGCCTGACGGCGTACCGGCGCAGCTCGCCCGACGCGGCCCACACGCCCCAGACCTGCTCGCCGTCCTCGGTGATCAGCAGCCGGTCGGGCGTCTGGTAGCGGTCGGTCTCGATGAGCACGCGCCGCGTCGAGACCTGGGCCCGGACCGCGACGCGCGTATCGCCCGCCTCCAGCCCGCGCTCTGAACGCCAGAAGGTCACGCCGGATTCGGTGTGGGCCGCGAGGATGCGGTCGTTCGTCGGCGTGCGCGCCACCGCCACGCGGACGACCGGGTCCGGCCCCTCTGCAACGCGGATGGGACGCCCCGCGGTGATCAGGGGGATCGTCAGGCGGAGCTCGAGCACCCCGCTCCGCTCGACACCCGAGACAATCGCGCCGACCTCGCCTCCCCCGAAGCGCAGCACCGGTCGATCGCCCGGGCCGGGGGCGGCCAGAAGCGTGAAATCGTCGCCATCGTTGAGGTCCACCAGCCTCGCGAGCAGCTCCAAAGCGTTTGCACGCAGCGAGGGGTCGGACGCGAGCCCGGAGAGTTCGTCGCGCGAACCGGTGACACGCACGAGCAGATCGGCGGTGCTGTCCAAGGCGCCCGCCGTCGCGACCATCGCTCGCAGGAGAGCCGGGTCGGCCCCCGGCGGATCGGCCCCGATGAGCGGGGCGGCGTTGGCGATCGCCTCCAGCACCAGCACGAGCCGGCCGAAGTCCTCGCCCGCCTGGACCGATCGCTCCTCGCCCAGCTGCTCCAGAGCCGGGTCGAACGAGAGCGCGTCGAGCTCGTCCAGCAGCGCTTCGAGCGCCTCGGCCCGGGCGGGGTCGGCCAGGCTCGCCACGAGCCGGCCCGCATCCGCATCGGCACGCAGCGAACCGAGCATCGAAGCAAGGGCCTGATGCGCTTCGCGGCCGGCCTCGTCGAGCCTCGCCAGCGTTGCGGCGTGATCCTCGCTGCGGCGGAGCAGAGTCGACACCTCACGCCCCGGCTCGGCCCCGAGCGAGCCGAGCGTCTCGGCCATGGGCTGATCGCCAGAGAACCGGGCAACGAGGTCCGGGGATCGCTCCGCCGCGGCGGACAGTTCCGTGATCGCCCCCCTCAGCGAACGGACCTGCGCAGGGTCGAGCAGGCGCGAGCCGAAGCCGATTCGGTTGATTCGGACCGTCCCGTCGTCGAGCCCCGTCGCGACCATCGAAAGATCCGGCGTCCAGGCGAGCGATCGGGGGATCGCTCCGTCGGGCAGGAGGGGGCGTTCGTCGAAGACCTCGCCGGTTGCGACCCGGATCGAGCGGACAACGCCGTCACGCCCGAGCTTGGCGGCTGCCCGGAGCTCGCTCACAAATCCTGACTCGAAGGCGATGAGGCCGACATCCCCTGTCGCGTCGGCGCGGGCTTGGACGAGCGACTCGGTCCGCCCACCCACAAGCAGGGGCGCAGAGACCCAGACCAAGAGCACGCAGATCCCGAGGACAGCCGCGAGGACCGCCATGCCGCCGATCGTGATGACGATTTCCGCGCCGCGGTCCCATAGCCGCACGGCGCGGCTGCTGCGTCGGCCGGGGCCGGCGGATTGCTTCGCGGCCATGCGTCGATGCCCTTCGGGAACCGGAAC
>SLFH01000159.1 GCA_007124345.1 Phycisphaerales bacterium
CTTGCTGGCGCGGAGCTCGTCGCGCCGGTGGATCACATACACCTTGCTGGCGAACTTGGTGAGGTAGGTCGCCTCTTCCATCGCCGAGTCGCCGCCGCCGATCACCGCCAGCGGCTGGTCGCGGAACATCGGCAGCGCCCCGTCGCAGACGGCGCAGGCCGAGACGCCGCCGCCGGTCATCGCCAGGCGCATCTCGTTCTCCTGCCCGAGCCAGTTGGCGGTGGCGCCCGTCGCGATGACGACGGCGTGGGCCTTGACGGTCTTGCCGGCGGAGGTCTTGAGGGTGTGGACGCCGCCGTCCTTGTCGAAGTCGACTTCGGTGATGTCCTCGCCGATCACCTTGGTCCCGAAGCGTTCGGCCTGCTTCTGGAAGGCCTGCATCATGTCCGGGCCGGTGATGCCCTCGGGGAAACCCGGGTAGTTCTCGACATCGGTGGTCAGCATGAGCTGCCCGCCGGGGAGCACGATCGACGGGTTCTGCTTGGGCACGCCGACATAGACGATCGGGTCGAGCTGGGCGCGTGCGGCGTAAATCGCGGCGGTCCAGCCGGCGGGGCCCGAACCGATAATCACAAGCTTGCGAGCGGTGTCGCTCATTCGGCGTTCCCTTCGTCGATACTGCGCGGGAGCGGCACGCTCCGGGCGGGTTCCCCGGTAACCCGGAGAGGGGCCACGGCTATTCCCCGACGCCGGCTCAGCGGAGCTCGCCGAGATCGTCGAGCTGCAGGCGCTGGAGGCTGAGGACCGGGGGCCAGATCAGGTAGTCGGCGCCCTCGACAAGCGAGACGGAGTTCTGCACGCGCGAGGCGAGGTTGGCGACGCCGTCGGCGCCCACCGAGTACACGACGAACTCGTCGTCGGCGATGTTGCGCCGGAAGTTGGGCGCGCCCTCGACAATCACATTGATCTCGTGCACGCGGCTGCGGATGTCGCGTCCGGGCACGAACAGCTGGAGCGGCTGATCGCCGGGAGCGGGATTGAACGGATCCGCGTCCAGGCGGAAGAGCCAGGTCGGGCGGACCGACGCGGGCGTGCGCGCAAAGCCGCCGGTCCGGTAGCGGTTGCCGACAGTCGCGAGCGCCAGGCGCGTCCCGGCGATCTCCGCCCTCACGATGCGCCGGAGGTTGAAGAGCACATCGGTCCCGTAGAGGGTGATGTACGCCGGCACATTCTCCTGCAGGTTCACCCGTTCGAGCGTGAACGGCGTGCGCATCATGCGGTGGAAGGGGTCGTCCTGCTGCCAGCGCAGGCGGATGTCGCCGATGATGTCCTCGATCTCGCGCAGCGCCTCGGACTGGGGCTTCTGACGCTGGGCGTACACGCTCCAGGTCGAGGCGGTCGCGAGCATCCGCAGCGGGTCGTCGCCCCCGCCCAGGCGGGCCATCGTCGCGTTGAACGCGCCAGAGCGGGCCCCGTTCGAATCAAGCGTGTGACGCGCGAGCTGGCGAGCGCCGATCCAGCTCGCCCGCGGCAGGCCGAGCCGGTCGAGCTCGAGGAACCCAGGCTCGTTGTCGCGGCTGCGGTCGGCCATCCGGTCGAGCAGGCGGATCAACGGGTCCCATGTATTCGTCGAGCGCAGCTGGGGCGCATCGGAGCGGAAGTCGACATACACGATGTCGCGCATGCGCTCCAGCCCGTCGATCATCATCGTCAGCCCGTACACCTTCTCACGCCGGAGCTGGCGGTCGGCGATCTGGCGCCCGAAGAAGGTGTAATCGCTCAGCAGGCGGAGCGAGGCGATGATGTCGCCCTCGTGGTACAGACGCGTCGCCTCGACGTGCACCAGCGGCGAGAGCCACCGATAGACCGTCGGCACGCCCCGCTCGCTGCGATCGGCCGCGGCAAGGAGCGGCGTCCCCCCCACATCGATGTCGGTGAACAGGCCCCGCTCGATGATCGCGTCGAAGACTTCCTCGGGCAGATCGAGCTCGAAGAACTCGAGCAGCGCGTCCTGGCCGTAGGGCTGCCCGTACCCCATCGCGAAGCTGGGGTCGATCTCTTCGGTCACCAGGCGGAGCTTCTCGAGCACCCGCTGCTGGGCGGGGCTGGAGGCCCAGGCGGCGGCGGTGTCCCACGCGGCCATCCCGGGCTGCAGCAGCCTCGCCCGGTCGGGCGTATCGGCGCCGACGGGCGGTCGGTCCATCACCGCGATGACGGGGATCAGGTGCAGGTCGGAGCGGTCGCCGGGCTGCCCGTCGCCCATCCGGATGTTCCGGTACAGGGCGTTGGCGTCGCTGACAGAGGCCTGGGCGCTCGCCGCCGAGGGCGCGAGCGCCGCCAGCGAAAGCACGCCGGCAAGGGCCAGACGAACAACCCCATCCCCGTTACGCATCTTTTTGAACCTCATGGCGCGTCATGGTAGCCGATCGGGCCGGAGGCTGTGGGGCGCAGAAAAACACCCGCACCGTGACCGGTGCGGGCGAGGGAGTGTCTCGGGGATCTGGACCGGTCTCAGCGGGCCGCGACGCGACGCGACCGCGAGGACGATCGGGAGGCGGCCGAGGCCTCATCGGCCGCTCGACCGGGCACCCGGTTCTCTCGGAAGTGCCGCGACGGGGCGTCGTCGGTGATCTGGGCGTTCAGACGCGTCAGCGACTCGTCGACGATCTGGCGGACCCGCTCGCGGCTGATCCCGACCTCGTCGGCGATCTGCTTGAGCGTCAGGGGCTGCTGCCCGTCCAGCCCGAATCGCAGGCGCAGGATCTGGGCCTCGCGGTCGTCGATCGCCTCGAGCAGCTTGCGGAGGAGCGCGAGGTCCTCCCGCATCAGCATCCGCTCTTCCGGCTCGGCGTTCCTGGTGTCGGCGATCAACTCGCCCAAGCTCATCAGGTCGCCGTCGGAGTTGACAGGGCCCTGGTTGGAGGCCCGCAGCGCCCGGACAGCACGCCGGATGATCTTCACCTTCCGAACAGGCAGATCCATGTGCTCGGCGAGCTGCTCGATCGAGGGCGGGTAGCCCAGATCGTTCTCCAGGGATCTGCTGGCGGTCCGCCACTTGGCGATCAGCTCGACCATGTACGCGGGCACATGGATCGGCTGCGAAGCGCTCATCAAGGCACGCTTGACCGCCTGCTTGATCCACCACGACGCGTAGGTGCTGAACCGGGCGCCCTGCGTGGGGTCGA
>SLFH01000225.1 GCA_007124345.1 Phycisphaerales bacterium
GTGCAAAAGACGCTCAAGAAGTTCAAGGGCGCCGCCTTCTTCACCTTCGAGCGCCTCCCCGGCCAGAAGTTCATCGAAGAGCGCGGGTTCGAGCTCCTCATGGCCTCGGTCTCAAGCCGCGAGTTCATCCGCGAGCTCGTCCTCGTCCAGGACGAGAGCGGCTGGGTCTTCCCGACCGCTGTCACCCGCAGCCACGCCGATGTCCTCCGGCGCATCTACAACCACGCCGACTTCAACCTCCGCGACAAGGTCACCCGCCGAGAGCTCGCCGATCGCCTCTTCACCACCGCGCCTCGCCAAAACTGAGCCCGCGCCGACGCAAAACAGGGCGTTTACCCACTCGATGTCACATCCGGCGCCCACACGGGAGTCGTCTATCTTGGTAGCATTTAACCCCTGTCGCTGCACCGACCCGGAACAGGGCCGAAGGTGCAGTAGGTAATTTCTGTCGGGCGGCGGCCCAACCCGCACGCCGCCCGGGGCAGCGCCGGAGTCGGCCTCGTGCCAGAAACCAACCCGCGTGAACCGCAGACCGATCGCCCCGAGCGTCGCCGACACCGCCTCGCCGTCATCGGCGACCTCACCGCAGATCTCGCCCACCACCTCAACAACCTCGCTACATCGGTCCTCGGCTCCGCCAGCCTCGTCGAACGGTCGATCGAACGCGCCGAACCCGCGGCAGAGCACATCGACACCCTCAGGCAAGCCGCAAGGTCGATCGGTCGGGCGACCGCAGCCCTCCAGAACTTCGCGTTCAACGAGCCCGAAGCGCACGCCCCTGTCCGCTTCGACACGCTCGTCGACGAGGTCGCGCACATGCTCCGCCTGCCCGCGACCGTCCGCCTGATTTCAACCGCCCAGTCGCCGGTCTCCGTGCTCGGCTCCGACGCCGACCTCCGCCATCTCGTCGCCGCAATGCTCTTGATCGCCCGCGAGGCGACCGAGGCCCGGGGCGAGATCCGAATCGGGCTCGCCGAGGAACGTGGCCGCTGCGTCCTCCGCATCACCCCTCGCCCCGAAGCGCCGGGTGGGACGATGGTTGAGCCGTTGTGGGGTTCAGAGCACTCCCTGGCGGTCATCCGGCAGATCGCCCGCGAGCACGGCGCCGAACTGACAGAGGGCTCGGCGCAGGGCGAACTCGCCCTCGAGATCCCGACCTTTGCCGATGATCCCAGCCGCACGCGCCCACAGACGCCCGGCCCGGACACAGGCGGAGGCAGTCTCATACTCCTGCAGATCCAAGACGGGCAGACCCGTTCGCTGCTGACCACGGCGCTCGCCGGCACCGGATTCACGGTCATGCCGTGCTCGACCCACGCCGACGCGGAGCGAACACTGAAAGAGACGCTCGACGCGGGGCGCACGCCCGGCGCGATCGTCCTGGAGGATGACGGGACGCTCCCGGCGATACTCGAGCTCGCACCGCCGATCTCGCCCGTTCCCGTCGTGCTGATAACCGACCAGAGAGGGACGGAGGCGACGGTCGACCGTGCGGCGCTTGCCGCCGTCCTCACAAGGCCCTACAAAATGGCTGATCTTGTACGCGTACTCGCGGGGGTCATCAACGACCGCAAGGACCCGATTTCTCCGGAGGCGAACGGGTGACCAGACCGATCCGGCTTCTGCTGGCCGACAACCATGCGCTCGTGCGCGCGTCGCTCGCCAATTGGCTCAACGGGCACGAGGGCCTCGATGTCATCGGCGAGGCGGGCGACGCCGACGCCGCCGTCGAACTCGCCCTCCGCCTCAAACCCGACATGGTCCTCATGGACATCGACATGCCCGGCCTGCTCTGCTTCGACGCCGCACGCACCATCGGTCAGCGCCGTCCCGAGACACGCGTCGTCTTTGTCAGCGGCTACACCCACGACCGCTACATCGAGGGCGCGCTCAAGTCCGGCGTCGCGGGCTACATCACCAAGGGCGAGGAACCCGAGGTCATGGCCGAGGCCATTTTCCGCATCGCCTCGGGCGAGACCTGGTACTCCAGCGAGATCCAGGACCGCATCGTCATCGACCGCGACGGCCCGCGTCTGGCGGTGACCAACGGCGACCGCTCTCTCCCCCTCACCCCCCGCGAGCTGGAGGTCCTCCGCTACATCGCCAGGGGCATGAGCAAGAAGGAGATCGCCGCCACAATGCACATCAGCGTCAAGACCGTCGACAACCACAGCACCAGCCTCATGACCAAGCTCGACATCCACGACCGCGTCGATCTCGCGAGATTCGCCATCCGCAACGGCCTCATCGAGCCCTGACCGCCACCCATCCCCAGGGCAGCCCCAACGCCCCTCTTCAACGACAGGCCGGTGCATCCCCGGAGCTCAACGCCTAAAATCGGCTCCCGTGCAGCGAGATACAAAGCAAAGACAGGCGATACGCAAGGCGTTCACCGACGCCGACCGTCCCCTCGGCCCCACAGAGGTCCTCGACCTCGCGGGCGAGCATGTCGACGGCCTCGGCCAAGCCACCGTCTACCGCGCCATCAAGGCCTTCGTCGACGAGGGATGGCTCGTCCCCGTCGAGCTCCCGGGCGAGCCCGCCCGGTACGAACTTTCCGACAAGGGGCACCACCACCATTTTCGATGCCGATCCTGCGGCTCGGTCTTCGACCTCGTCGGCTGCGTCAAGGGCCTCGAAAAGCTCCTCCCCAAGGGCTTCAAGCTCGAGGACCACGAGATCCTGCTCTACGGGCTCTGCGACACCTGCGCCTGATCGCTCAACCCGAACGGCCCCAGCCCGTCGCGATGATCGGCGCGATCACCGGGGCGCCGGCTCTTCCAAGCGTTCGGCCAGCCGCCCGGCGTGCAGTTCGCCAGCGACGATCGTCGCGACCGGGCGCACGCCGACCTCCCGCCCGATGAACGGGCTGTTGGTGCTTTTGCCTGCAAAGTCGTCGGTCGAGATCGTCCACTTGCTGTCCGGGTCGATCAGCGTCACATCCGCCGGCCCGCCGACCACCAGTTTGCCGAGGCCCATCCGGTCGAGGTTGCAGAGAGCCGCGGGCGCGACGGTCATCATCGAGATCAGGCGGGGCCAGTCGAGGATCCCCGTCTCGACCAGCGCCTGGTGGTAGAGCGCCAGCGCCGTCTCCAGCCCGA
>SLFH01000099.1 GCA_007124345.1 Phycisphaerales bacterium
CCATCAATAGGTATCTGGGCCAGGACTACATCGTCCTCGCCTCAATCGGCCATGTCCGCGACCTGCCCAGCAAGGCCCCCAAGGGCTCCAAGCAGCCCGTCCCCGGCGTCGACCTCGAGAAAAACTTCAGCCCGACCTACGAGATCCTCGACGGCAAAGACGCCGTCATGCGCGATCTCAAGCGGGCCGCCAAGGAATCGATCGACTCGGGGCGTCAGGTCTGGTTCGCGACCGACCTCGACCGAGAGGGCGAGGCGATCGCTTGGCACCTTGCCCAAGAGCTCGGCATCCCCTCTAAGGACGCCAAGCGCGTCGTCTTCCCCGCGATCACCAAGGCGGAGATCGAGAAGGCGTTCGGTTCGCCCCACCCGATCGACGAGGACCGCGTCAACGCCCAGCAGGCGAGGCGGATCCTCGACCGCATCGTCGGCTACCAGGTCTCGCCCCTGCTCTGGAAGAAGGTCGCCCGGGGCCTGAGCGCCGGCCGCGTGCAGTCGGTCGCCGTCCTCCTGGTCGTCGAGCGGGAGCGCGAGATCCGCGCCTTCGTCCCCGACGAGTACTGGTCGGTCCAGGCCAACTTCGCGCTCTCTGAGGCCGACGCCAAACGCCTCGGCCCCGCGTGGAAGGCCCTGCTCGGCGAGCGCGACGAAAAGAACAACGCCCCGACCATCAAACGTCAGAACGCATGGCTCGCCGACCAGCAAGCGATCCGCGCCGAGCTCGTCGAGGTCGGCGGCGAGAAGTTCGACATCCGCCAGTCCGGCGGCGCCGGCGTCCTCTCCCCCGTCGACCGCGCCTCGCCCGACCAGGCGCTGCCCGACGACGCGAAGAACAACATCGCCGCCAAGTTCAAGAGCGCAGAGAGCTGCGATCTGACCCCCGGCGTCCTCGAAGTGCTCGGTCTGGCCGGCATGACCGGTCTGGAGACCGAGCTGCAAGAGGACGAGCAGGCCAAGGGCCCCGCCCGCTGGAAGCGCACCGTCAGCGGGACCGTCAACCCCGCGACGCCCTACAAGATCCGCTCGATCGAGACCAAGCGCACGAGCGTCCGCCCGCCGGCGCCCTACATCACCTCGACGATGCAGCAGGCCGCCAGCAGCCGCCTCGGCTTCGGCGCCCAACGCACGATGCGCGCCGCCCAGCAGCTCTACGAAGGTGTGGACATCCCGGGCGAGGGCCCCGTCGGTCTGATCACCTACATGCGTACCGACTCGACGCACCTCAGCCGAGACGCGATCGACATGGCCCGCGGGTACATCACCAAGACCTTCGGCGACAAGTACCTCCCGGAGAAACCAAACTTCTTCGCCTCTTCCAACAAGGACGCGCAGCAGGCCCACGAGGCGATCCGTCCGACCAACGCCTCGCTCACGCCCGAGCGCGTCCGCTCGTCCCTCAAGCCCGACCAGTTCCGCCTGTACCAGATCATCTGGGAGCGCTTCGTCGCCTGCCAGATGACCCCGGCGCAGTGGGATTCGACCGCCGTCCTGATCGAGGGCGGGAAAGACGCCTCCCGTCCTGTCGTCTTCAGAGCGACCGGTCGCGTGCTCGCCTTCGACGGGTTCTACAAGGTCGCCGGCGTGCCGACCGCCAGCGACACCGCGACACTGCCCCAGATCAACAAGGGCGACGCGATGCGCCCCTTCGCGATCGAGCCCGACCAGAAGTTCACCAGCCCGCCCCCGCGCTACACCGAGGCCGGCCTCATCAAGAAGCTCGAGGAGGAGGGCATCGGCCGCCCCTCGACCTACGCCGCGATCATCCAGACCATCCAGGACCGAAACTATGTCGAGCAGATCGAGCGCCGGTTCTACGCGACCGACCTCGGCGAGGTCGTGACCGACAAGCTCATCGAAGCCTTCCCCGGCATCATGGATGTCGGCTACACACGCGAGATGGAGTCGGAGCTCGACAAGATCGAGGACGAGCACCTCGACTGGATCGAGATGCTCCGGCGCTTCTACAGCGGCTTTAAAACAAGCCTCGACAGAGCCCACGACGAGCTCAAGCACGCCAAGGCCGAGGCGTTGCCCGCCCCCGACAAGTACCGCTGCGCCACCTGCGGCGCCGGCCTGGTCTACCGCTTCGGCAAGAACGGCCGCTTCCTCAGTTGCTCGCGCTACCCCGACTGCAGCTACGCCTGCCCCGTCGACCGCGAGGGCCGCCCGCGCCCCGCCGAGTTCGTCAATGTCCGCTGCCCCAAGACCGGCAGGCCCATGGTGAGGAAGACCGGCCGCTTCGGCCCCTTCATCACCACGCTGCTGGAAGAGGGCGAGACCTCCGAGGACGGCCTCATCCTCAACCTCGACAAGAAGGGCCGCGTGCAGGCGCCCTCGGTCCCGCCCCTGGAGACCGACCTGCCCTGCCCGACCTGCGAGTCGCCGCTCAACCTCCGCTCTGGCGTCAGAGGGCCGTGGCTCGGCTGCTCACGCTTCCCCAAGTGCCGCGGTCGCGGCAAGTGGACCGAGCTCGAAGACTCCACGCGCGAAGCTCTCGAAAAGCGCCTCGAAGCACACGAACGCGCCAACCCCGTCCCGATCATCGAGACCCTTGACGGCAAGCCCCTCACCGACGCCAAAGGCAAACCCCTCGACAACGCGCCCGCCGTCGCCGACCTCCTGCTCGAACACGACCCCCGCGAGGAACCTGTCGCAAGCAGGTGAGCGGGAGGGCGCAGGGAGCCGGGCGCTGGGCGCAGGGTTGCGGGTGTTGGTAGTAGACCGTGGCCCGGGCGTCCCGCCCGGGCGAAAGCGCTAACAACGATCACCACAACCTCGACGCCGACCCCTGAGCGCAGCGAAGGGTCGGGTCCCCCCTCACCACAGCACGCGAACCCGCACCGATTCGGGGATCTCGCGCAGCTTCGCCAGCAGCTGCGCGCTGTCGGTCGGGCTCACATCCAGCACGACATAGCCCAGCTCGTCCTGCGTGCGGAGGTACTCGCCGGAGATGTTCACGCCCAGCTCGGTCGTGATCGTGTGGATCTGCCCGAGCACGCCCGGCACATTCTTGTGAAAGTGCAGCACGCGGTGGGGGCGCCCCGCGTCGGTTTCCTGCATCGGGAGCTCGACCTGCGGCACATTCACCGCCGCCGTCGTCGTCCCGATGTTCATGAAACGCACGAGCTTCGTCGCGACATCCTCGGCGATCGCCTCCTGCGCCTCGGCCGTGCTCCCCCCGATGTGCGGCGTCAGGATCACATTCTCAAGGCCCCGCAGCTCGCAATCGAACGGATCACCGCTGGAACGCGGCTCCTCGGGGAACACATCCACCGCGGCCCCCGCGAGATGCCCCGAACGCATCGCCTCGGCCAATGCCGCGACATCGACGACCTCACCCCGCGCGTTGTTGATCAGGTGCGAGCCCTTGCGCATCGACGCCAGCTCGCGAGCGCCGATCATCCCGCGCGTCAGCGGCGTCGATGGCACATGCAGCGTCACGATGTCCGACTCGGTCAGCAGCTCGTGCAGCGAGTCGCACGGGCGGGCGTTGCCCAAGGGCAGCTTGGGCAGCACATCGTAAAAGACCACGCGCATCCCCATCGCCTCGGCCAGCACCGAGACCTGCGCCCCGATGTGCCCGTAGCCGACGATGCCCAGCGTCCTGCCCCGGACTTCGCGCGAGCCGCTGGCGCTCTTGAACCAGCGCCCCGCGTGCATCTGCGACGACTTCTCGAAGGCCCGGCGCATCAGGCAGACCGCCTCGGCGATCGTCAGTTCCGCAACGCTCCGCGTGTTGCTGAAAGGCGAGTTGAAGACGGGGATCCCAAGACGCCTGGCGCAGCCGAGGTCGACCTGGTTTGTCCCGATGCAGAAGCAGCCGATGCCGAGCAGACGGGGAGCGTACGCGATCAGTTCCTCCGTCAGCGTGGTTTTCGAGCGGACGCCGATCAGGTGCGCGTCGGCCAGCAGCGAGCGGAGGTGCTCGGGCGATGGCGAGCCCGGGACGCAAGCGACATCGAACCCCTCGCGGGCGAGCAGGTCCACCCCGCGCTGGTGCACGCTCTCGAGCAGGACGACGCGGATGCGGTCCTTCGGGAACGAGGTGCGCTGCGGGGCGTTGTGCGGCTGGGACGGGTCCTGGGCGGTCATCGGCAAGGGCGTTCCTCCTGAATCGGTCGGTCAAGGCTCAGAAAGCATTCAACGCAGCCCGCACCACTCAATCGACCACATGCACCACACCCATCAGGCCCAAAGTCAGCAGCACCGCCCCGACAATGATCCGGTAATACCCGAACGGCGCCAGCCCGTGCTTGTTCAGAAACCCGATCAGCCACTTCACCGCGATGATCGCCGTGATCGTCGTCACGAAGGTGCCCACCAGGAGGGGCATCCACCCGAGTTGCTCGAACATGTTCGGCTCGTTGTCCCGGGCCGACTCGTGCAGGTTCTTGACAAGGGCGTACACCGTCGCGCCGCCCAGCGTCGGCAGGCCCAGCAGGAAGCTGAACTCCGCCGCCTGGCGAGGCTTCAGCCCGACCAGGACGCCCGCGGTGATCGTCATCATCGAGCGGCTCGTGCCCGGCCACATCGCGATGCACTGCATGAACCCGATGATCAGGCTCTGGCGCACCGTCATCTTCGTGATGTTCCAGTCGTCGCGGAGCTCGGGGTCTTTGTCTTCCTCCGCCTCGCGCTCGCGGAGCCGGCGCATCGCGAACCGATCGACCAGGATCATGTAGACCCCGCCGATCATCAACGCCGCCACCACCGGGTACAGGCTGAAGAGGTACCGGTCGATCATGTCCTTGAGCAGCACGCCGATGACCGCCGCCGGCAGGAACGCGATCACGATGTTCCTGAAGAGGCGCACGCCCCCCGCGTCCTTGCCCAGCAGCCCGAGGATCATCTGCTGGACCCGGGGCCAGTAGAGCGTCAGCACCGCCAGGATCGCCCCGCCCTGGATCACAATGTTGTACGCGTCGACCGCCCGCTTCACATCCGGAGGCTCGTGCAGCCCCATCAGGCTCGTCGTGATGATCAGGTGCCCCGTCGAGCTGACTGGGAGGTACTCGGTGATCCCCTCGACAATCCCGATAACGATCGCCTGCCAGAGTTCCACAGTTCCTGCTCGCCTTCCCGCCGAGTGCGCGTATGGCCGGCGCGCCGGGGCGGGCCGGGTGTCGTCGTACGATGTCGGCGATGGTTGGGTGCGGCCTGAATGTGATCCGCGTGGACGATCCGGATTTGCCGGAACTTTTGCCGTACGCCAACCAACGCGACGCCTGGCTCCGCGCACGCCACAATCCGGACCGAATCGATGATGGGCCCGACGCCCTCACAGCCTCGGGCCTGTTCATGGCCGAGGGCGCCCTCGTCGTCGAACACCTCATCGAGTCGCCCTTCGGGGTCGAGTCGGTGCTCGTCAGCACCACCGCCTTCGTGAAGCACCGCCCGCTGCTGGATCGCCTCGAACCGGGCACGCCCGTCTACCTCGCGCCCCCGGAACTCACCGACCGGATCTCGGGGTACCGCATGCACCGGGGGCTGCTCGCCTGCGGGCGAAGGGGCCGGCCCATCTCCCCCGCCGAGCTGCTGGACCGCTGCGAGGCCCTGGTCGTGATGGAAGACCTCGCCAATCACGACAATGTCGGCGGGATTTTCCGCAACGCTTCGGCGCTCATGGGTCCGGGGGCGGGCGTGCTCCTGACCACCCGCACCTGCGACCCGCTCTACCGAAAAGCGCTGCGGGTCTCGATGGGCCACGCCCTCCGCTTGCCTTTCGCCGAGACGGGGCGATGGCCGGGCGAGCTCGACGCTGTCCGGGCCGCGGGCTTTACGCTGCTGGCGCTGACCACCGACGGAGCGTCCGATATCTCAGAAATCGACCCCGGATCTCCCCGCAAGATCGCGATCATGGTCGGGGCGGAAGGACCGGGCCTGAGCCGGCGTACGGCCGACAAAGCAGACCTGAAAGTGAAGATCCCGATGGCCGCCGGCGTCGATTCCCTCAATGTCTCTGTGTCAACAGGTATCGCCATGCACAGGCTCTGGCGGGTCTGATACGCCCGCTGTCAGCGTCAGATCCTCGCGGAAATCACGCACCAGACTGTGACCGGTGGCGTATATCAAGTAGACTCCGCGGGGGAAGGGTGCGATGACGGTCCGCGCCCCGGTATTTCGAGACCGACGCCTCGCGTCGGCCCCGCACAAGCCCGAGTTTTCCGGAGGCGCTCCATGGGACGCAACGGTTGGATGATGAACGCTGTTCGAGCCGGCCTCGCCGCCGGCGTGGTTCTCGGCGCGATGCCCGCCTTTGGTCAGATCACCCGCGAGGGGTCAGGCGAGCGGCGTGCGGCGTTAAACCAGATGGAGCGTGAGCCCGTCCCCGCCGCCGTTTGGGAAAGCCTCGGCGACTGGGTCGGCGACGAGCCGGTCACCTCCGCAGACCGCAACGGCAAGGTCGTCCTCGTCGTCACATGGGCCGGCTGGTTCCCCAACTCCCACCGCGGCCTCCAGGCCGCCCAGACGCTGCACGAGCGCCACGTCGAAGATGGCCTGGTCGTCATCGGCGTCCACAACCCCCGAGGCTTCGGCGCACGGAGCGAGGCGGTCCTCGGGGCCAACGGCGTGAAGTTCCCCGCCGCCCACGACAAGGGCGGCAAGTTCTACGAGCACTTCCGCGTCCAGCAGGACCCCGAGTTCTACCTGTTCGACCGCGCCGGCCAGCTCCGCTTCGCCCATGTTTCATCGTCATCGCTGACCGAGGCGACCCGGCTGCTGCTCACAGAGACCTACGACGACGCCTCCACGCTCAACGAGCGGCTCGCCATGTCGCAGGCCGAGCGTGAGCGCGAGCTCCGCAGGATCCGCGCGATCAACGAAGATGTCGACCTCAGGGCGCTGCCCGAGATCCCCTTCATGGCGCCCGACGAGCAGGCGTACAAGGACGCCGGGTTCCCGGAGATGCCGCGCCGTCGCGACAACTGGAGCAATGATCGCGAGGTGCCCTACGCGGCGGAACTGCCCGATGAAGGCTGGGTGGGGCAGAAGCCCGCGATGGACGGACGCGTCACGGTCGTGTACTTCTGGAGCCCCCTCATCTACCAGAGCCACGAGCGACGCATGCCGCAGATGGAAGCCATCCAGCGCAGGCTCGGGCGTGATGTCGTGGTGGTGGGGGTGCTGATGCCCCACTGGGACGACCAGAGCTCATGGAACCAGGACCAGCGTGAGATCGAGGAGCAGGCCGAGCGGTTGCAGAAGGCGACAGACGGCTTCCTCCGCAACAGGCGCATCGGCCACTCCGTCCTCATCGACCCGCTGCGGAGCGTCTTCCCCGCGCTCCAGCCCACCGAGCAGCACAACTACGGCAACGACGCCTGGCCCGCGAACCGCGTGTTCATCATCTCCTCCGACAGCCAGGTCCGTTGGCACGGGCTCGTTGCCGCCGGCTTTGAAGGCATCCTCGACCGGATCGTCGCCAACGACCCCGGCGTCAAGGCCAGGCGCGAGGCGGAGGCCGACTACATCCGCGCCCAGCGCCACGAGCGGTGAGCCCGGAAACGGTCCGGGTGTGCGGCTCGGCATCCGCCGGGCCGCTCGCCCATGTCGTCCTGCACCGGCCCGAGATCCCCAACAACACCGGCAACATCGGGCGCACCTGCGTCGCGCTCGGGGCGGCGCTGCACCTGATCCGCCCCATCGGCTTCGATCTCTCCGAAAAGGCATGCCGTAGGGCGGGGCTCGACTACTGGCCTCGGCTCCGCCTGTCGGATTACGCCGGCTGGGATTGGTACAAGGCCGCGTGGAGGGGCGTCACCCCCTGGCTGCTGACGACCCGGGCGAGCCGCACCGTCTTCGAGGCTGAGTTCCGCCCGGGCGACCACTTCGTCTTCGGCTCAGAAACCTCGGGCCTGCCCCCCGAGGTCCTCGAAGCCTTCCCGGACCGAACCCTCGCACTCCCGATGGTCCGGGAGGAACGCTCCCTGAACCTCGCGACCGCCGTCACACCGGTCCTCTACGAGGCTGTTCGGCAAATGATCTGTTCCGGGGCGATCCGGGTCGACCCGGGAGGACGCCTGGTCCGACCCGAATCTTCACCGCAGCGTGCGAACCCCGTTCCGGCGGGGTCGTACAACTGATGGCGAACGCAACGCCTTGAAAAAGTCCTCCTCTCTCCTCCAGTGTCCCGCCCTCCTTCCCGAGGGCGGTACACTTTTTGGACCATGGCACGGAAGCGCAACATCCCGGCGGCGTGTGTTCTCGGCCTCCCGGTTCTCGCCGTCGGGGTCCTCGTGCTCGGGGGTTGCCAGCGATCGCTCTTCAGCGACAGCGCAGACCGCACCCCGTTCGACCGCTACGACAGGATCCAAAACCAGTACGCCGTGCCCTTCGTCTACGACGAGTACGGGACGCGCGTGCCGAATCTCCGCGCGCGTCTTCTGCCGCGCGACTGATGTTCCGCAGCGATCCTGACTCCCTCAAATGTTGATCGGTCGGGGACACCTTGCCGTCCCCGCTGTCGGTTGTCGTGGTGGGGGATGAATCCCGACGGCGTGCGGCTTACTGTGTCGCTCTGGTCCGGACAGCGAGCCGCGGCAGGACGCCGCGGGTGTTGCGCCTCAGGGCGTGCCCGTCTGGAATTGCAAGAGATCCGGCCTGTCGGCCCGATGGTGTGACGCATCACGAGGACCGACGCCACCGCTTGCGAGTTGGGCAGGATGTCAAAGAACCGACGAACACAGCACGGACGCTCCCGACGCACCTCCACGAAGCAGCAGGGGATGTCCAAACGCACCAAAGTGGTGTGGATCGCCCTGGCGCTCTCGATGGGCTCGGCGGTCAGTGTCTTGGCGGTCGCCGGGGGCGGGGCGAGCCCCACGCTGCCGACCCGCGCCATCCCCGCCGCCGCCGCGGTCGCGACGCCCGCCTCGCTCGAGTCCGCCTTCTCCACAGAGTCCCCCCTCGATGCCGACCGCTGGAAGGCGATCGTGATCTACCACTCCGGCTCGCCCTACGGCAACGCCGAGTCCATCGGACGCAGGCACGAGAACCTCGGCCTCCAGGGCCTCGGATACCACTTCGTCGTCGGTAACGGGAGCGGCCTGCCCGACGGCGCCGTCGAGCTCGGCTTCCGCTGGCTCCGCCAGCTCCCCGGCGCCCACGCGACAGGCCCGTACGCCGACTGGTACGACCAGCACGCGATCGGTATATGTCTGGTCGGGCACGGCAACCGTCGCCCGTTCACCCGGTCGCAGATGTCGCGCCTGGTGAGCCTGGTCCGGGTGTTGTCGCGCGAGCTGGACATCCCGCCCGACCGGATTTATCTGCACAGCGATATCGCCTCGACGGACTCGCCGGGCTGGCACTTCCCCGAGGCGAGCTTCCGCGAACAGATCGCCTCTGGGCGTTGAAGCACGCTGTGCAGGCTGGTCGACTCAGCTACCATTTTCGGGGTTGGATGGTCTGTGTGATGCGTAGGGCTGCTGTCGTCTGTGCCGTTCCGGCTTGACTCGGGGGCGAAGGGGGCGAAACTCAGCCTCTCCGAGGACGGTCCGCGGGCCGATATGCCACTTGTCGCAACCCATCGACGGATCGCTGCGAACAATCCGCCGTCCCGTTGCCCGCCGGCCGGTTTCCGGCCTTTCTTTCAGGCACGGGCCGCGCCGGTCCGTCCGAGGAGGATGAGAGTCAACCGGCCCCGGTCGTTCTGGGCCGGGTACACCAAGGTGCTGAAGGGGTAACGGGCAATCGCGTGGAGTTGAAGAAAGGCGATCTCGTCGAGAACTTCCGGATCATGGCCGAACTCGGCCGTGGCGCGGCCTCCATCATCTACCTCGCCCAGGACACCAAGACCAAGCAGATCCGTGCGCTCAAGCATGTGATCAAGACCAACCCCAAGGACCAGCGCTTCCTCGACCAGGCCGAGGCGGAAACAAAGGTCTCCAAGGACCTCAATCACCCCGGCATCCGGACGATCGACCGCGTGATCCGCAAGGGCAGCTTCCTGTCGACCAAGGAAATCTTCCTGGTGATGGAGCTGGTCGACGGCGTGAGCATGGAGACCCAGCCCCCCAAGACCTTCGAGCAGGCGGTCGCGACCTTCGAGCAGGCCGCCCGCGCCTTGGCGCACATGCACGACCGCGGCTGGGTCCACGCGGACATGAAGCCCAACAACATCATCGTCGACAACTACGGGCGCGCCAAGGTGATCGACCTGGGCCAGGCCTGCAAGATCGGCACCATCAAGGAACGCATCCAAGGCACGCCCGACTACATCGCCCCAGAGCAGGTCCACCGGCGCGAGATCACCCCCAAGACGGACATCTACAACCTCGGCGCCGCGATGTACTGGGTGCTCACGCGCCACCACATCCCCACCGCCCTGGCCAAGGACACCGACAGCCTCGTCGGATCCATCGACGACGCCCTGCTCGAAAGGCCCAAGCCCGCCATCGAGCTGAACCCCAAGATCAACCGCCACCTCAACGACCTGATCATGCAGTGTGTCGAGGTCCGCCCCGAGGACCGGCCAGAGTCGATGGACTTGGTCGCAGACAAGCTCAACCTCGTGCACGGCATCCTGCTGGCCAATTCCAGCAAGGGCAAAGAGGCCGTCCGCCAGTCCAACGCCGAGTCGGCGTGAGCTCGGCGGTGATCGGGATCGACCTGACATCCGCCGACGAGGTGTGCCGCGTGCTCGACGAGGGCGCGCGGGCCTGCCGCGATGCCGCCTGCCGCAAGGGCTCGATCGACATCATCGAGGCCCCGGGCAAACTCATCGCCACCGGCGACCTGCACGACAACCCGATCCACTTCCAGAAGGTTGTCGAGGCGGCGGGCATGGGTGGCGCACAGGCCGACCCCGAGAACGCCTCCCACCTTACCCTCCACGAGCTGATCCACTCCGACCGGCTGATGAACGGGATGGACTTCAGCCACCGGGCGCTGGTGCGCGTCGCGGCGCTCAAGGCCGCCTACCCCGAGAAGGTGCATGTGCTCTTGGCCAACCACGAGCTGAGCCAAGTGATCGGCGCGGGGATCGTCAAGGACGGAGTCCGCGTCGTCGAGGCGTTCAACGCCGGCGTCGAGTATGTCTTCGGCGACGAGGCCGAACGTGTCGAGGAAGCGATCGCGAGGTTCATCTGGGCGATGCCGCTCGCCCTGCGCTGCCGAACACACCGGGGCGACATCCTGTGCGCCCACAGCGTGCCCGGGGTCGGCATGATGTCGCGCTTCGACGGGACGGTGCTCGACCGCGAGCTGACCGAAGAGGACTACTCGCCCCGTCGCGGCGCCGCCCACCTGATGGTCTGGGGGCGCGGCTACGACGCCGACCAGCTCGTCGACCTCGTCGAGCGGTGGGGGGTCAACCTGTTCATCCTCGGGCACGAGCACGCCGAGAACGGCGTCAGGCTCGTCCCGCCCAACGCGATCATCCTCAACTCCGACCACCAGCGGGGCGTCTACCTGCCCATCGATCTGGCCGACCCGCCCAAAGACCCGGCCGACGCCATGGCCCACGTCGTCTCACTCGGACTCTGAATCTGTGGCACTGGCGGCTCGCCCGCCAGTGTGTTTTGAAGGGTGGCCCGGCTCGCCGAGCCGCGTGGTTTCGCTTGCTGTATTCACTGACAGAAGACACTGGCGGACAAGCCGCCAGTGCCGCAGGTCTGCATCCGGTTCGGGCTCG
>SLFH01000349.1 GCA_007124345.1 Phycisphaerales bacterium
CCACCGTCGCGGTCTTCCAGCAGGACGAACGCGGACGCACCCAGCGCGACCAGGGCGAGGGGTTCGTCCAGCTCGTCCGCCCGAGCATGGTCTCGCTCAGCGTCGGCAAGTATGTCGACCGCATGTACTTCGAGCTCGGCTCCAACGAGGGCTGGTACTGGTGGATCGATGTGCTCGACAGGGCCGAGTCGTTCGCGCTCCTCGGGCGCCACGAACTCGCCACGCCCGAACTCGCCGACCGTTTCGGCGTCCCCGTCCACCCATTGGATCTGCCGATCCTGCTCGGCGTCGAGCCCGCGCCGCAGGGGACGGAAGTCCGTCGTGTCTCGGGCGGGCGGCTGGTGCTCTCGTGGCCCTCGCGGTGGGGGGGCGAGGCGCGGGTCGCGCTCGATCGGCTCAGCCAGCCCGTCCGCGTCGAGCTCTGGACCGCCGATGGCGACCTCGCCGCATCGAGCGTCATCGAGCAGCACCAGGGCGTCACCGTCCGAGGCACCGGCGACCGCCCCCGCGTGGGCGGACGCTTCGAGATCGACCTGCCCCGCATCGAGACGCAGGTCGTCGTCCACATGACCTCGCCCGAGAGTTCTGAACGCCGCCCGGGCACGGCCCCGTTTGATCTCGAGGGCCAGCTCCGTCGCTACCGCATCCCCGAAGACCGCATACGCCTGCTCGACCGGCCCGAGGATGTCGAGCGCCTGCTCACCGGGACCGCGCAGTGATCAGATCCGTCTTTCTGTGTCTCCTGATGCTCGTCTGCGGCGTGGCCCACGCCTCACCCCTCGGCGCGTTCACGCCCTCAGAGCACGAACGCGCCCACGCCTGGGGCCTGCTCGTTTCCGACGAGGACGGCCCGTTCGTCGTCGTGCATGTCCCGCCCCGCTCCAGCGGCGCCGACTCGCTCGGCTCGCCCGGCGGATCCGTCCGCGAGGCCAGACGCCTCCGCGAGAGGCCCGACGCCATGGCGGCGTGGGACAACCGCCTGCTCCTCCTCTTCCCGCCGCCCGAGCAGGGCAGCTCGCGCAGGATCATGTCGATCAACGCGATCCCCGGCGGCTACCCCGGCGTCTGGGCCTACGACCCCGCAACTCGCCTGCGCACGCTCGCGACGATCGAGAGCGAGGGCCGGGTCGCTGGCTTTGTCGGCACACGCTTCGGACCAGCCGTGCTTGTATACGGCGCCGAAACCGACGAACGCCCCGGCCTCCTCCGCCTGAAAGTCCTCGACCGCCTCGAATGGACCGACCTCCGCCTGCCCGACGCCGAAGACCGCGCCCGCGCCGAAGGCGGCCCGCCAGAGTCGTTCGCCGAGGTCGTGCTGCTGCCCGCGCGGGTCGGGCCCTCGCTGCTGGTGCTCGGCGTCGATGGCGAGGCGGGCCTCTGGTCAGGTGTGCTCGATCGAGAGCCCCCCGACCCAGAGGCCGAGAACGATCGCGGCGCCCCGCGGGTGCAGTGGTCGTACACGCCGCTGCCCGGCTTGGCCGAACCGCTCAAGAACGGCAAGGCGATCGACGCCGCGATGTACGCCCGAGGCCGCGTTGTTCTGCTGCTGCGAGACGGAGACGGGCGGGGCGAGCTCGTCCACGCGAACCGCCACGGCGTGCGCACCGTCGCGGATCTCGGGCGGCTGCCGCCCGTCGGCGCGTCGGTCTTTCTGCCCGATGTCGGGCGGCTGGTCACGATCGGCGCCGAGCGGGAGAGCCCGCGGTCGGGCATGCGGGCGGCGGTCCGCGAGGTCTCGGCCTGGACCGGCGAAGAGCTCTACGAGGGCCCGGCCCGGACACAGGGCCCGATCTCGATGGAGGAGTTCCGCCTGCTCGGGCTCCTGCTTGTCGGCGTGATGATCATCGTGATCGTCTATGTGCTCTCGCCCGACCCCCTCAAGGGCGAGATCGGCATCCCGCCGGGCACGGCCCTGGCCGAGCCCGGCCGACGGGTCGCCGCGGGCATGGCGGATCTGCTCTTGGCCGCCTTCATCACCTCGCTGGTGCTGGACATTCCTCTGGGCGAGACGCTGAGCATCGGGGCGCTCGTCAGCGAGCGGGGCGGGCACTGGGGGCTCATCTGGACGCTGCTGATCGGGATGGGCCTCTGCACCCTGATGGAGGGGATCTGGGGCGCCAGCCCGGGCAAGCTCATCCTCGGGGCCCGCGTTGTGCGCGCCAGCGGCAAGCACGGGCGGCCGGGCCTCCTCCGTGCCTTGATCCGCAACGCCTGCAAGTGGCTGGCGGCGCCGCTCGCGCTGGTCACGCTGCTCGGCCCGGCTCGGCGTCATCGCGGGGATGTGCTTTCGGCCACCGTTGTCGTGATCCCCCTCCACGACGCCCCGGAACAGGGCGGCTGACCGACCCGCCCACCCGGCCCGACAGGGCAGTGCGAAGAACGAGTCAAGGCGGGCCGACCCACCGAGCCGATAGAAACCGACTGCCGGCGGGCCGTGCTGTGCGTCGCGGATGTCGGTCCGCCGGAGGATCCGGCGGTTGTGCATTGAGGATCCGGTGACGATGGACGGTCCGACCGATCCTGTTCAGATCTCCCAGGCCAGCGGCAAAGCCGCGGCCAAGGGGTCTGCTGCGCACCAGATCAAGTGGGCCGAGGTCTGGCACGCGCCCGTGCTGGCCCTCTCCTTCGCCCTGCTGACGGGGGGGCTGACGCTGGCGGTCCTCTCCCGCCCCGCGCCGGACCACGAGTCGAAGCTCCAGCGCGTCGAGCACCTGCTCACCATCGAGCGACCGGAAGACGCGATCTCGCTCCTGAACCGTTCGCTGCATCCGTACGAGAGCCGTGGCGAGCTCGACAACGCGCAGCACCGGAACTTCCACCTGCTCGTCGGGCGGGCGCTCTACCTCGGGCAGCAGGCCCTGGGCCTGGATGTCGAGGAGAACCACCGGCGGATCCTCGAGGCGTATGTCGAGGCCGAGCGGGCCGGGGCGAGCCTCAACGCCGACGACAACTACTACCTCGCCCGGACGCTGATCTCGCTGGGGCGTGTCGACCAGGCGCTGCTGAGGGCGGAGCGCCAGCCGGGCGACCAAGCCGAACGCTGGCTGGACATCCAGCGTCGGGCCATCAATCGCGACATCGACCATCCAGGCGGGGACCAGTCCCGCGCCCTGACGACACTCTCTGCGTTTCTGACCGATCCGCGCACGAGCGAGGAAGAGCGGGCGTGGGCGGCCGCACGCCAGGGCCGGGTGTTGCTGGACATGGGCATGGCCGCGGGGGCGATCGACCGGCTGCTCCGCGATCTGCAGCGGGTGAGCCCGAAGGCGGGCGAAGAGCGGGCGAGGCTGCTGATCCTGCTCGCCGAGGCGTACCTCGCCGAAGGACGCGAGCGCGAGTCGAGACTCCACGCTTCGCAGGCGCTCGAGATGCTCCCGCACACATCCTCCCTCCACCCCGAAGCCATCCTGATCATGGCCCGCGCCGAGGAGGCCTCGGGCGAGACCGAGACCGCCCGCGAGCGCTACGGCCGGGTGATCGATCGACACTTCGAGCACAGCGCGACGGTCCGCGCCCTCTTGGGGCTCGCCGAGACCGAGGCGTTCCTGGGCAGCACGATCGAATCCATCGCGGCGTACCGCCAACTCCGCGACGAACTCGACGCTGGTCGGCGCCACCGGGATGTCAGCATCGAGGGCGTGATGCGCAGCCTGCTCCGCAGGTATGTCGAGTCGTTCCAGCGCGAGGACTACCGCTCGGCGCTGGCGTACGCGCAGATCGCCGACTCGCTGTACGAGGCGTCGCAGGTGCCGCCTGAAGTGCTGCTGGCGGTCGCCGAGGCGAGGTCGGAGCTCGCCTCGGGGCTGATCGAGGCAGGCAGCGGCGACCCGCTGGCGCCGCGCGGGATCGCGGGGCTCGACCCCGCCTCGCGCGAAGAGGCGAGGCGCCACCTGATCGCCGCGGGCGGCTACTTCCAGCGCCACGCAGAAAAGATGGTGCTCCGCGATGAGGAGCGATACGCCTCCTCGCTGTGGCGCAGCGCCGACGCGTTCGACCTGGCAGGCTCGGGCGACCGGGCGATGCGTGCGTTCCTCGAGTTCCAGAGCGGATTCCCGGGCGACGCCCGCCAGGCCGAGGCGAGGTTCCGACTCGGGCAGCTCTACCAGTCGCGGGGCGAGTACCGCCTCGCGTCGGGGTTCTACCGCGAGCTGATCGAGGGCAAGGACCCGGAAGTGAAGAATGTGGGCCTCTTCGCGGACCTTTCGTATGTGCCGCTGGCGCAGTGCCTGCTTTTGGACGGGCGCGAGGAGGAGCACGAGGAGGCCGAGCGCCTGCTGCGGATGGTCGTCGACGGGCGCGTGGTGCGCGAGCCCGACCCCCGGACACGACGAGACGCGCTGGTCGAGCTCGGCAAGCACCTGCTGGTCACCGGGCGCTACGCCGAGTCGGCCCGCCTGCTCGACGAGGTGCTCCGCCGCTTCCCGACCGACCAGGAGCGGGCGCTCAACCGCTTCCGGCTCGCCGATGCGTTGCGCCTGGAGGCCGAAGAGATGGGGCGGCTGCTGGACGGGTCGATCCCCGACCACCAGCGGCGCACGCTCACCTCGCAGCGTCGGACGCGCCTGGACAACGCGATGGGGATGTTCGAGAAGGTGATCGAGGAACTCGAATCCCGCCCGAGGGCCTCGCTGAGCGCCGTCGAGCGAGAGTCGCTCCGCAACGCCTATTTCTACAGGGCGGCCTGCGCCTACGACCTGGGCGACTTCACCACGGCGGTGCGCTACTACGACGCCGCCCATGAGCGGTACGCCAACGACCCGGCGTCGCTGGTTGCGTTGGTGCAGATCGTCAACGCGTTCATCGAGCAGGGGCAGCTCGACCGGGCGAGAACGAGCAACGAGCGGGCGAGGCGTTACTTCGCCAGCTTGCCAGACGATGTGTGGGACGATCCATACCTCCCGATGGACAGGACGCAGTGGGAGCGGTGGCTCCAGTCCACCAGCAGGCTGTACGCGATGCAGGAGGAACGCTGATCGCGGCGTGATACAAGAGGTCGGCGGAGCCGACCGGGAAGGCGGGTCAGGATGACCGGGATGCCAGCGGGCGCGGGGCCGCGCCTCGCGCAGACGCCAGAAGGCCTCGACGAGCAGATCGAACTGCTCGAAGCGATCAACGAGCTCTCCGACCGGCAGGGCGAGCTCGTCGACGAGGGCGAGGCCGCCGACCTGCTCGAAGTCCTCGGACGCAGGCAGGTGCTCATCGAGCGCCTGCGCGAGGTCGGGCAGCGCCCGGGCGGGGGTGTCCTGCACGCCGGGGCCGAGATGGGACCGAAGGCCGACCGCGTGCGCGAGCTGGTCGACCTGATCGCCGGCAAGGACGCCGAGCAGCAGGTCTCCCTCCGCGAGCGCCTCAAGCACCTCGAATCGCAGCTGGGCGGGATCGACCGCGGGCGCAGGGCCGTCGACGCGTACGCGCCCAAGGGCCCCGGCGAGCCTCGTTTCCAGGACGGGCGGGCGTGATGACAGAGATCCAAGCGGCGACCGGACCGGCGCTGAGCGACATGACCCCCGGCGACCTCGCCGAGCTGATGACCGTTTTCAACGAGGTCACCGGCCGCCTGCAGTCGTCGCACGAGCGCCTGAACGCCGAGGTCGAACGCCTGCGCCACGAACTCGGCGAGGCGAACGACCGGCTGCAGCGTTCGCGCCGGCTGGCGGCTTTGGGCGAGATGGCCGCGGGCATCGCCCACGAGGTCCGCAACCCGCTGGCGTCGATCTCGCTGTACGCGAGGATGCTCGAAGACGACCTCGGCGACCTGCCCGAGCAGCGCGAGGTCGCCTCGAAGATCGCGCGGGCCGTGCGCGGCGCCGAGTCGATCGTGCAGGATGTGCTGAGCTTTGCGCGAGAGATCGCGCTCCGTCCCGAACCGGTCGAGGCCTCGGCGCTCTTCGCCCAGGCGCTGGAGGGCGCCGGCGTCGAGCGGGCGCAGGGCGTCGCGGTCCGCAGGCTCGACGAGACGCGGGACGGCGTCGAGATCGTCTGCGACCGCGCGCTGGTCCGCCAGTCGCTGGTGAACCTGATCCGCAACGCCCTGGACGCGATGGCCGAGACCGATGGCGAGCGAGTGCTGACCCTCGATGTCCGCGTCGAGGGGCGCGAGGCGGTGCTGGTCGTCGCCGACACAGGCCCCGGCGTGCCCGAGGGCGTGGTCGACCGCATGTTCAACCCCTTCTTCACGACGCGGGCGACGGGCACGGGCCTGGGCCTGGCGATCGTGCACAGGATCGCCGACGCGCACGCGGGCGCCGTCGGCGTACGCAACCGAGAGGGGGGCGGCGCTCTGCTGGAGCTCCGCCTGCCCAGAGAGCCCGGCGCGATCGCGCCAGGGGCGAGCAAGACAACCTCTTCAACGGAGCAAGCCGCATGAGCAGTGTCCTGGTGGTGGACGACAAGGAAATGATGCGTGACAGCGTCGCGGCGACACTGCAGCGGGCGGGCTTTAAGGTCCGCGCCGCATGCGACGGGCAGAGCGCCCTGGCGATGATCGCCGAGCGCAGGCCCGACGCGGTGGTCACCGACCTCAAGATGCCCGGCCTCAGCGGGATCGACCTGCTCGAACGCGTCCGCGCGATCGACGACGGCCTGCCGATTGTGCTGATGACCGCCTTCGGCACCATCGAGACTGCGGTGCGCGCGATCAAGCTCGGCGCCTTCGACTACATCACCAAGCCGTTCGAGGGCGACGAACTCATCATCGCCGTCAAGCGGGCGATCCGCCACCGCAGCGTCCTGCGCGAGAACGAGGCGCTCAAGGCCTCGGGCGCGGCGGGGCTGACCGGCCTGGACCGGCTGATCGGCGACTCGCCGGCGATGCGCCGCGTCAAGGAGCAGGTGCTTGCCGTCGCGGACTCTCAGGGGACCGTGCTGCTGGTGGGCGAGAGCGGGACGGGCAAGGAGGTCGTGGCGCGTGCGGTGCACGAGCTGAGCGCTCGCAAGGCCGAGCCGTTCCTGGCGGTGAACTGCGCCGCCCTCAGCGAATCCCTGCTGGAGAGCGAGCTCTTCGGCCACGAGAAGGGCGCCTTCACCGGCGCCGACAAGACGCGCAAGGGCCGCTTCGAGCTGGCGCACACCGGCACGCTCCTGCTCGACGAGATCTCCGAGATCGGCCAGGGCATCCAGGCCAAGCTCCTGCGCGTGCTGCAAGAGCGGGCGTTCGAACGCGTCGGCTCCAGCACGCCCATCGGGATCGATGTTCGTGTCGTCGCGACCAGCAACCGGGACCTCCCTCGCTCGGTCGCCTCGGGCGAGTTCCGCCAGGACCTTTTCTTCCGGCTCAATGTGCTGCCGATCCACTTGCCGCCGCTCCGCGACCGGCCCGAGGATGTGCGGGCGCTCGCCGAGCACTTCGCGACGGGCCTCTGCAAGCGGGAAGGCCGAGAGCCGGTCCGCTTCTCGCCCGAGGCGATGGACCTGATGCGGGCGTACCCGTGGCCCGGCAATGTCCGCGAGCTGCAGAACATCTGCGAGCGCGCGGTCGTCCTGGGCAGGGCCGGCCAGACCAGCACGATCGATCACGCGATGATCGAGCCATGGCTCTGCGGCTCGCCGGCGGCCCAGCTCAACCCCGGCATCGGCGCGATCACCGGCCCCGCGGCCTACCCCGGCATGCACAACGGCGTCTCCAACCGCATCACCGGCGCGAACGAGCACGGGGCCAGGCCCGGGCACGTCTCGATGTCGCCCGCCGACGGGCAGCAGGTCGTGACGATGCCGCGCGGCATCGGGGCCCCGGCGCTGGACGAGCATGAACCCCTGGAAGTCGTCGTCCGCCCGCTCGCGGATGTGGAGCGTGATGTGATCGTCGCGACCCTGCGCCGATTCGACGGGCACCGCCAGAAGACCGCCGAGGCCCTGGGCATCGGGGTCCGCACGCTGGGGCTGAAGCTCAAGAAGTGGAAGGAGCTGTCGCTCGTCGAGCAGACGCTGTAAGGCTCTGGCCCGCGCTTTGCGGGCAGCGGGAGCGTGTCGATGATCAAAGGACTCACCAACGCGGGGGCGATGCCGGCCCTGGACACGCTGATGCGGTTTTCCGCTCGGCGCCAGGAGCTCATCGCCCACAATGTGGCCAACATCAACACGCCCAAGTTCCAGCCGCGCGATGTCTCGGTCGCTGACTTCCAGAGGTCGCTGGGAAAGGCGATCGACGAGCGTCGGACTCGCACCGGCGGCGCCCAGGGCAAGCTCCATTTCGGACGGAGCGACGAGGTGGTCCGCGACGCCGACGGCAGGCTCCACCTGCGTCCGAAGACCCCCTCGGGCAACATCCTCTTCCACGACCGCAACGACCGCGACTTAGAACGCCTGATGCAGGCCCAGGCAGAGAACGCGGGTGTCTTCAGGGCCGCCGCGGACCTGTACAGGCACCAGGGCGAGATGATCCGATCCGCCATCAGAGAGATGGCTTGAGCCTCAGGGAGGCCCGATGTACGGCGTGCTTGACATCTCGACCAGCGGCATGGTGGCCCAGCGTGCGCGCATGGCCGTCATCAGCGCAAACCTTGCGCACCAGGACACGCTCGTCGACGCCCAGGGCAACTACAACCCCTACCGCAGGCGCGAGATCATGTTCGCCCCGGGCGACCCGACCGCCAAGAGCCCCACGGGCAGGGCCCTGGGCGTGCATGTCGCCGAAATCCACATCAACCACGACGCATTGCGTCAGAAGTACGCCCCGGGGCACCCCTTCGACGAGAACGGCGACGGGTACATCATGGTCCCCGACATCAGCCCGGTGGTCGAGCAGGTCAACGCGATGGAGGCGGCAAGAGCCTACGAGGCCAATGTCGT
Organism: Phycisphaerales bacterium; assembly: GCA_007124345.1. GTDB lineage: Bacteria > Planctomycetota > Phycisphaerae > Phycisphaerales > UBA1924 > SLFH01. The sequence continues at coordinate 8,788 of SLFH01000349.1, forward strand.
CACCGCCGAGGCGACCAAATCCATGATGGCCCAGGCTTTGCGAGTGATCGCCTGAACCTAGACGGAGTGCGTCGCGATGACAGATCCTCTCGGGCTGATCGGTGGAGCGGGCGGGGCGGGGCGGATGGACCCCGGGCGGACAGCCGCGGGCGGTGTGCGCCCGGACCCCAACGCGCCCTCCTTCAAGGATGTCCTGCTCCAGAACATCAACGAGGCAAACAAGCTCCAGCAGGACGCGACGCACGCGATCGAGGACCTCGCCGCGGGCAGACGCAACGACATCGAGGGCGTCGTGCTGGCGGCCCAGAAGGCCGACACCGCCTTCCGCATGCTCCAGGCCGTCCGCAACAAGATGGTCCAGGCCTACGACGAGATCAAGCAGATGCGCGTCTGACCGGCGGGCCGGTGCTCCACATGATTTCCACAGGCAACAAGTGCGCGGCGGAGGGCTCTCTGTTGCGCAGGAGCGCGGATTCTGCCTGCCTGTCGGTTCTTCAAGTCTTCAGAGGCCGTGATCCGACCTGAGGCGTTGCCGGGGATCTCTTTCTGAGGAGCCCCTGCGTCCCGAGCCAGGAGGGCGAGGGAACCAGGCATGGAGGCCGCGCCGGATGGAGCAACTGCGAAAAGCACTCGATCGCATGAAGCGTGAACTGGGTCGCCTGACGGCGACGCAGCGGATGCTGATCGGCTCGCTCGGCGTGATCCTCCTGATGACGCTCTTCCTGGTCTCGCAGTACGCGGGCGGCCGCCCGATGGTCGAACTGATGGCCGCCGACGGCCAGCAGGAGACGATCCACATCCTCCGGGCGAGCGATGTGCGGGCGGAGATGCGCGACGGCAAAGTGTTCGTGCCCCCCGAGAGCAGGCGCTTCGCGCTGGCGGCGCTGGCCGAGCGCGGCGCCCTGCCCGACGACACCCGCATCCTCTTCGACAACCTGATCGACCGCCAGAGCTGGACCAACTCGCGCGAGCAGAACGAGCAGATGTACCGCATCGCCCTGCAGAACGAGTTGGCCAGGGTGATCGGGCGGTTCAGGGGTGTGCGCCAGGCGACGGTCGTGCTGGATGTGCCCCGCCCCCACGGGATCGGCATGATCGTGCGCGAGCCGACGGCGTCTGTCACCGTCTTCACCTCGCTGGGGGGGCTGAACCAGGAGATGGTCGACGCGATCGCCCACCTCGTCTCGGGCTCGCAGGCGGGGCTGGACCCGACCAATGTCCGCGTCATCGACGGCTCGTCGGGGCGCAGGTTCGCCGCGACCGCAGGGGAGGACGCCCGGGCCTCGGCATGGCTCGAGCACGCGCTGGCGACAGAAGAGAAGATCACCACGACGCTCTCGCGTCTGCTCAGCTACATCCCGGGCGTAGTGATCGCGGTGACGGCCGAGGTCGACATCGCCCGCGAGCAGATCCGGATGACCCGCTTCGAGCCGGTGACCGAAGAGGGGGGATCCGTTTCGCTCCTGGGCACCGAGACGCGAGAGACCCGCGAGCAGCGGTCCGGGCGCAGGGCGGCCGAGCCGGGCGTTCGCGCCAACGCGACCGCCGAGATCAACACGGGCTCTGGCGACTCAATGTCGCTCGAAGAGAGCACCACCACAACCGCCATGGAAAACCATGTCGGCTCGACGGTGACCAACCGTGTCGACCCCAAGGGCATGCCGACGCGCCTGGTCGCTTCTGTGAATGTCCCCCGCGACTTCGTCGTCGCGGCGCTCCGCCGTGCCGGCGGGCTCGACGAGGACAAAGAGCCTTCAGAAGAGCAGGTCGAGCAGCGGTTCAACCAGATCCGCGCCGACATCACCGAGAGCGTCCGCCCTCACCTGCGGGCGGGGAATCTCGACGGGATGGTGCATGTCTCGCTGACACCGGTGGCGATGGGGGACTTCCTGCCGGCCGAGCCGCAGGGCGCGGGGATCTTCGGCTCCGGCGGGGGGTTGCCCTTGCTCGGCGAGGGGCTGATCGAGACGGGGTTGCTCGCGCTCCTGGCGGTCGTCTCGCTGGGGATGATGATCGTGATGGTGCGCAAGGCGTCCAAGCAGCCTGAGCTGCCGACAGCGGAGGAGCTGGTGGGCATCCCGCCGCCCCTCGAGACGGAGTCGGACCTGATCGGCGAGGCCGACGAGACCAAGCTCCCAATGGCGGGCATCGAGGTCGGGGCCGATGATGTCGAGCGCCAGCGGATGCTCGAACAGCTCGCGCAGATGGTCAAGGACGATCCCTCCGGCTCGGCCAAACTGCTGAACCGGTGGATCGAGACGGACGATTGAACGACAGGAGGCGGGCGGAGCGATGGCCAGGCGGATCGGCACCAAGCTGCCAGACAAGATCGAGGAGCTGGAGGCGGGCACCAAGGCCGCCATCCTTCTCCTTGCGCTCGGCCAAGACGAGGCGTCGTCGGTCCTCAAGGAGCTGCCCCAGCAGTCCGTCGAGGAGGTGATGCGCGAGTTCGCGGCGCTCGGGCGCGTGCCCGCCTCGCTGCAGGCGCAGGTCGTCGAGGAGTTCTACCACCTCTCGATCGCCCAGCGCCATGTCAACGAGGGCAGCCTGGACTACGCGCGGGCGGTCATGCTCAACGCGCTGGACCCCAAGGCCGCAGAGCGGATCCTGGCGCAGATCCAGACGCAGGTGCAGCGGACGCCCTTCTCGTTCATCCAGAAGGTCGAGAGCGAGAACCTCTTGACCTTCATTCAGGACGAGCACCCGCAGACGATCGCGCTGATCGTCTGTCACCTCCCGCACCACAAGGCGGCCGAGATCCTTTCGAGCCTCCCGATGCAGAAGCAGATCGAGGTGATCAAGCGCATCGCCAACATGGAGCAGAC
>SLFH01000254.1 GCA_007124345.1 Phycisphaerales bacterium
CTAATGTCGCCGGCCTTGCGATTGGCCTCTTAACAGTGGCTTTGGTTTGGGTGGGAATGAAGACTGTCGTGTCGTCATTCGTGACTTCTACTCGAACAGTGCATGTAGTCAGCCCTGACGGCACCGCATTTGTCGTGATTAGTGCAGAACATCCTCCCGGAAAGATCTGGTTGAACGATGACTCGGGGAGGGCAGTTATCGACTTCTCTGTCTCCACGCTCGGCGCCCCGATCGTCAGTCTCCGCAACAGACAGTACGGCACAGGGCTCAGGCTCTGGCTCCCGTCCGACGACGGCGTTCCACAGATCGTCGTGACCGCAGCCGACGGCACGACCTCCACCCTCCGGCTCGACGCCCAGCTCTTTGAGGCGCTCTCGGCGCTTGCCGCCAGCGGTTCATCGCAGGGACCGTAGTTTCTCGGAGGATCCAATCCGGATCGAGGCCGGACCCGAAGCGTTAACGCGCTTCGACCCATCCGCTGTCGCCGGCGCGAACCCCTCCCGATCCGCCCGTGTACACTCGCATGCGCCGCGACCATGCCGCGCACCGAACACGGAGGCGATCGACCATGACACAGAAATCCGCCCAGGCCCTCCTCTACGAAGGCGGCGCCGACGCACTCGTCCGCTACGAGCAGACCACCGAACGCGTCACCCTCCTCCCCGCAGAGTCCGGACGCCTCGAACCGGGACGGCGCCTCCGCATCCTCTGGGGGCAGGACATGCTCAAAGATGTCATCGACGGGCGGTACCGCGCCGTCGTCTGCGGCGTCAACGACGAGGACAACGCCCACGGCATCGTCGCCCAGATCGTCAACCTCGTCACCACCAGCCAGTGGTCGGTCAATTCCGTCACCAGCTACGCCAAGGTCTTCCAGGACGCCGTCAGCGTCCACGCGGCCCACGACAAGGAGCCGTACGTTCTCAAGTACGACCTCGACTCGTTGCTGGTGCTCGCGCTGCTCCGCCCCAAGGGTCGCGACCACTTCACCCTCGCCGATCTCAGCCGCGGGTTCAAGACCGTCTGCAAGATGATCCAGGGCCGCGTCGACCGCCAGCCGATCGCGACGGTCTCGTTCCTCGGCGCCCGCTCCAACCGCCTGGTCGGCGAGGACGGCAGCGAGCCCAGCTTCGAGGCCGTGCTCAGCACCATGTACGAGACCGGCTTCCGAGGCGATGTCTACCCGAGCCCCCAACTCTGGAACTACGGCGACATCGGCGTCTTCCCCACCTACCCCTTCCCCGAAGGCCTCGAGCGCATGCGCGAGGGGAGCAGCTAACGGGCCGGCGGTCCCCGCCTCGCTCAGAGCCCGATCACCCCGCGTGCCACCCGCGCGCGATAGGCATTCTTCTGCCGGTTCCAAAGGCCACCGATGTGATCTTCAGGCCGATGGCGAGCTGCTTGCGCTTGTACTCGTTGATGTCGATCATGCGCAGCACACGCGTGACGGTCTTTTCGTCGAAGCCGGTCTCGCGGGTGATGGTCGCCGCCGACTGGCGTTCCTCGACGAAGCGCCGCACGATCTCGTCCAGCGTCGCGTAGTCGGGCAGGGTGTCGGCGTCTTTCTGGTCGGGCGCGAGCTCGGCGCTGGGTGGTTTGTCGATCGTGCCTCGGGGGATCGGGGCTGTTGAGAAGCCGCAGGCCTCGTGGTGCTCGTTCATCCATTCGGCGAGCCGGTAGACGAGGCGCTTCGAGACATCAGACAGCACGGCCAGCCCGCCGTTCATGTCGCCGTAGAGCGTGCAGTAGCCGACGGCCAGCTCGCTCTTGTTTCCGGTAGTCAGGAGGAGGGCGCCGGTGCGGTTGCTGATGGCCATCACGACGACGCCTCGGAGGCGCGACTGCGTGTTCTCTTCGGCGACATCGGGCAGGGTCTCGCCGAGGCGGCGCTCGCCGAGAGATTCAAAGGCCGGGTCGATCGCCCTCTTCATCGCCCGCATCGGGCCGGACTCGCCGTCGCCGATCGGCACGGTCACCAGCTCGATCCCGAGGCGTTCTGCGAGCTCCACCGCGTCGGACTTGCTGTGCTCGCTGGAGTAGGGGCCGGGCATCGAGACGCCCAGGACCTTGTCCGGTCCCAGAGCCGCCGATGCGATCGCCGCGACGACCGCCGAATCGATCCCGCCCGAAACGCCGAGCACGACCCGCTCGAAGCCGGTCTTGCGGCAATAGTCCCGCACGCCCATGGTGAGCGCCTTGAAGACCAGTTCCTCGGCGCTCGCCTCGATCCGCGGGTCGTCGGGGCCGTTGCTCGAAGGCTTGCCTTCCGGATCGATGTCGGCGACGAGCAGGTGCTCTTCGAATCCCGGCGCCGCGGCGACCAGCCCGCCGCCCGGCCCGAACACGCAGGCGTGCCCGTCGAAGAGCAGCTCGTCGTTGCCCCCGACCTGGTTGACCGAGGCGACAAAGACGCCGCGGCGTTTGGCGTGCCCGATCAGGATGTCGCGGTGCCTCCGCCCCTTGCCGAGCACGAACGGGCTGGCCGAGGGGCTGACGACGATCTGCGCGCCGGCCTCGACAAGGTCGCCGACGGGGTCGGGCTCGCGCGTGTAATGCTCGGCGAAGCCCGCGTCCTCGCCCTTCCAGAGGTCCTCGCAAACGCTCAGGCCGACGCGGACGCCCGCGACCTCGATCACCACCGGCGTCTCGCCCGGCGTGAAGTAGCGGTCTTCGTCGAAGACGTCGTAGGTGGGGAGGAGGCGTTTGTCGTAGCGGGCGATCGTCTCGCCCTCGCGGAAGGCAAGCAGCGCGTTGGCCGTCCCGCCCCCGGCCATCGGCAGCGGGCAGCCGATGATCGCGGTGATCCCGTCGGTCTCGGAGGCGAGCTTTTCCGCTTCGCGGCGGCAGGCCTCGACGAACCCTTCCTGCTGCAGCAGGTCCTTGGGGGGGTAGCCGCAGATCGCGAGCTCGGGAAACACGACAAGATCCGCGCCGCGCTCTCGCGCCTCGGCGATGTGTTGGGCGATCAGCGCGGCGTTGCGGCCGAGGTCGCCAACGGTCGGGTTGATCTGTGCCAGTGCAATCCGCAAGGGACGATCATAGGGATCGGTCCGGACCGCCCATGCCTCGGCGGTCACGCCCGCGGTTC
>SLFH01000327.1 GCA_007124345.1 Phycisphaerales bacterium
GTGCTGCGCACGCCTCCACCCGTGGCTACAACCCGGCGCCCCTTGCGGGGCTTTCGGATGATCAACAACGAGCAAGGCACAGAATCCGGCGCCTTCGTCACGGCGATGCACCCGGGATGCCGGAACGCCCCCCGCCCTCGCTCGCGCCCAGCGCCCAGCGCCCAGCGCCCAGCGCCCAGCGCCCAGCGCCCAGCGCCTTCGGATCATCCGCTCGCCTTCCACGGATACGCTCCCCCATGCCCGAAGCCCCTTCGACCTGGTCTCTCGCCCACGGGCGGTCGCTCGTCTTCGACCGGCCGCGGATCGTTGCGATCCTCAACACCACGCCCGACAGTTTTCACGAGGCCTCGCGGACCGGCGGCGTTGACGAGGCGGTCGACCGCGCCAACTGCTTCGCCGACGACGGCGCCGACATGCTCGACATCGGGGGGGAGTCGACTCGCCCCGGCGCCGAGCGCGTGCCGGCGGCAGAGCAGGTGCGCCGGGTCGTGCCGGTGATCCGGGCGATCCGCGAGTCGCCTGGCCCCGCCTCTGGCCTGCCGATCAGCGTTGACACGACCCTCGCGGAGGTCGCTCGCGAGGCGATCCTCGCCGGGGCCGACGCGATCAACGATGTCGCGTCGGGGAGCGAGGACGACGCGGTCTTCGCCCTCGCGGCCGAGCACGGGGCGGGGCTGATCCTTATGCACCGCCTCCGCCCGCCGGACGCCGACAGCTACTCCGACCGCTACGAAACGCCGCCCGCATACGCCGATGTCGTGGCCGAGGTGCGCTCGTTCCTTCAAGACCGGGCCGCGGCGGCGATCCGGGCCGGGGTCGCGCCCGCATCGATCGTGCTCGACCCGGGGCTGGGCTTCGGCAAGACGGTGGAGCAGAACTTCGAGCTGATCGCCCGGACCGCGGAGCTGGCGGCGATGGGCTACCCGGTGATGTCCGCCGCCAGCCGCAAGAGCTTTATCGGGGCCGCCGCCAGCCCGGGGCGGGAGACGGCGCCGGCGGAGCGACTGGCGGGGTCGCTGGCTGTGTCGATCGAGCACGCCCGGCGGGGGGCGAGGCTGCTGCGCGTGCACGACCCGAAGGAGCACGCCGAGGCGTTGCGGGTGGTGCTGGCGATCGGAGGGGCGGAGGCGCCCACCGGCGGCGAGGCCGGGTCTGGGCTCTCGTCTGAGCTCCCGTCGGGGCTCTAGCGGGTCCGGACTCCGTCTGGGAAGGGCGCGGGCACACTCTGCGGGCGGGGGCTATGGTTCGCATGCCTCCCCAGTGGGACTCGGCCCGACGATTGGTCGGCCGGAGGGGCAGGCCGGAACACCACGCCCCGCGGGGCGGTTTGCGGGGCGGCCGGCGGACGGCCCCGAAACGGGAAAGATCACGCGGCTCTCAGGAGAAGCAGATGGCCAGCGCGAATGTGCACGAGTTCACGGACGACAACTTTCAGGCCGAGGTGCTCTCGTCCGACCAGCCGGTGCTGGTGGACTTCTGGGCCGAATGGTGCATGCCCTGCCGCATGCTCGCCCCGACGATCGAGGAGCTCGCCGACGACTTCGCCGGGAAGGTGAAGGTCGGCAAGTTCGACATCGATCAGGGCAAGCAGGTCGCGACGCAGTTCGGGATCAGCGCGATCCCGACGGTGATCCTGTTTGTCGACGGGAAGCCCGCGAAGAAGTTCGTCGGGCTCAAGGGCAAAGACGACTTCGCCGCGGCGCTCAACGAGGCGGTCGGCGCTTAACGCCGGCCTTGGCGTCACGCCAGAGGCCCGCCGCCGTGCGGGCCGGGATCGGTGCCGATGTCGACAGGATTCCATGAAGTGCCGGCCGATCGCGACCGGTTTGGAGGGCGCCCCCTCCGCTGCGGCGCCATCGGTGTCGGGCGCATGGGCCGCCACCACGCCCGGGTGTACGCCCAGGACGAAGGTTGCGAGCTTGTGGGCGTGGTCGACGCCGACGCCGCCCGCGCCGGCGAGATCGCCGACAAGCACGACACCCGAGCCTTCGCCGACGCCGCGGCGCTGATCGAGGCCGGGGTCGACGCGGTGAGCATCGCCGTGCCGACCGTCGAGCACCGGACCGTGGCCGAGCAGTGCCTCAAGGCTGGCGTCGCCTGCCTGGTCGAGAAGCCCCTGGCCAAGGACGCCGACGAGGCCGAGCACCTCAAGCGCGTCGCCGAGCAGTCGGGCGCCGTCTTGATGGTCGGGCACATCGAGCGGTTCAACCCCGTGATGCGGGCGATGCAGAAGGCGACCGCCAACGGGGCCGAGGTCGTCCCCCGCTTCATCGAGGTCCACCGCGTCAGCCCGATGACCTTCCGCTCGGTCGACATCGGCGTGGTCATGGACATGATGATCCACGATCTGGATGTCGTCTTGTGGCTCATGGGGGGCAAGGAGCCCGACGAGGTCATCGCCTCGGGCGTCAATGTCATCACCGAGCACGAGGACATCTGCAACGCCCGCCTGCAGTGGAACCTGCCCCGCGGCAAGTGCGTCGCGAACATCACCGCCAGCCGCTTGGCCCTCAAGACCGAACGCGTCACCCGCATCACGGGTGAAAACGCGTACATCAAGATCGACTACGCCGCCAAGAAGGGCACGATCATCCGCCGGACCGCCAACGAGATCCAGATGCGTGAGGTGCACGAGCAGCTCCGCCAGGGGGTCGACCTGACGGACCTGAACTGGATGGAGCTTGTGAACATCGAGCCCTTGGAGATCGACGACGCCGAGCCGATCGTGGCGGAGATTACCGCCTTCCTGCAGGCCGTCCGGACAAACCAGCCGCCGCAGATCGACGCCGAGGCGGGGCTGGCGAACATCCGCACCGCCGAACGGATCGTACGAGCGACACGCGATTTCATGTAGTCTGTCCTGTCCCGGAGGCCCGCCAGAGCCGATCCAACCACGACAGTGTCGATCCTCCGGTCGCCGTCCGTTACACTCGGCGTCCTGCCGCCCGTCGTCCGGGCGGCCGTTCAGCCGACCGTCAATTTCAAGAGTCCGCAAGATGCTTCCCTCCGACCAGCCCTCAGCGAACCCGTCCGAGACCGATCAGCCCCAGGCCCAGCCCGGCGAGGTGCCGCCTTCGAA
>SLFH01000240.1 GCA_007124345.1 Phycisphaerales bacterium
CTTCGGGCTGCAGGCCGAGCGAGCTGAGCTGCTGCGCCTGCACGCTTCCGATCTGGCGGGCGAGCGAGGATGGGACCACCGCGATCACCCGCCGGACACGCGGGTTCCACGACGAGCCGTAGTGGCTTCGCAGGTCGCGGGAACCGGTGAACTCGATGTCGAGCGGCACGCTGCTCCACGCGCCCGAGACCCTGATGGGGCCGCGGTGGTCGGCAATGCTCCGCCCGTCGCGCCCGATCTGCACCACGCCCCGACTCAGCGAATCGACGCCGAAAAGATGCATGTTGTGCCGGCTCGCGGCCTGGAAGAGATCGCTGGGCGCAGCGAACGAGAGCACGATCTTCGGCGCGGCAAACTCGCCGCCGGCCTGGGTCGTGCCTTCGGCCACGACCGCCCGCTCCGACTCGGCCTCTGCGCCGCCGAGGATGTCTTCGATCTCGCCGCCGTTTTCTGCCTCGGCGAGCTCTGTTGCTTCGATCGCGGGCTCCGGTTCGGGCGCGGCCTCGGCGATGGCTTCTTCGACCGCGCCCGGGGCATCGGCCTCTGCGAGTTCGTCTGTCGCGTCGCCCGGCGGGGTGTGCTCTTCGAGCACCGCCTCTGCGAGGGCTTCTTCTTCGATCACAGCCTCGGCCTCGACCAGCGTTTCCTGGATTGGCTCTGGGACCGGCTCCGGCTCTTGCAGGATCTCCGCCGGCTGCTCCGGCTCGGGCGAGTCCTCTTCGATCGCCTCGGGCGGCTCGGCGAGCGCGAGGGTCAGCAGCCCGGGGTCGGGTTGTTCCTCTTCGGGCTTCTCGCTGCTGAAAAGCCAGACCGACCCGATCACCAAGGCGTGGAGCGCCAGCGAGAAAAACAACCCGGCGACCGCGTGCACAGGTTTCATCGCGAGCCCTCCTGCGGCTCGACTTCCAGGCGTGCGTCGACACCCGCCGCGGTGATCTCCGCGAGCACCCCGAGCAGGCGCCCCGACGCCGAGTCGCGGTCGGCACGCACCAGCACCGTCTCGCTCGGGTCGAGCAGCTTGGCGAGCTCGCCGCGGGCGATCGGGCGGTCGCCCAGAAACACCCCGTCGGACCGGACCGTCACCACCGGCGGGTTGTCGGAGACGGCCGAGGTCACGCCCGGCCCGACCTCGGCGAGGTCGACCGGCATCGCGTCGATCCGCGTCGTCTGCGAGAGGATCGCCACCACAGCCCCGAGGGTGAGGAACCCCAGATCGATCAGCGGCAGCATGCTGCGGAGCGTCATGCCGTCGCCTTTCCGGGTGGTTGCGGCGGAGGCGTCGTCGCCACCGGTGTCGGCGGGTTCTTGGCGAAGATGTCGAGCACGAAGATGCCCAGCGAGGCCACGATCGCGGTCACCAGCCCGACTCCCGTGGTCGTGTACGCGGTGCCAAGGCCCGAGACGATCTTCTCGGTGTCGATGGCGCCGCTGAAGCCCGAGAACGCGCGCACAAACGCGACCACCGACCCGAGCAGCCCGATCGATACGGCGATGTTCGCCAGCGTTTCGAGCGGGCGCGTCCAGGGCCGGTCGAGCATCTTCTTGCGCCGCCCCCCCATCATCGCCAGGAAGTAGCCCAGCACGATCCCCAGGGTCAGGACCGACAGCGTCAGCTGCGGGATGAGGAAATACCCCAGCGATTCAACGAGGGTGCGCATGGCTCAATGTCCGTGCGTTAGCGTGCGGCCCGCAGCGCCGGGGGCACGCTGATGATCGGCAGAGGAATGTCCGATGCAATCTGAAGCGCCTCGGCTCGCACGCGCGAGCGCAGCGTCTGCTGGATCGGGTCGAAGGGGGACTCGACCTCGCGCCTGGGGCGTCCACTATCCTCGTCGGGGTCGACATCGGGGATTGCCCAGCCGTGCCGGGTGCTGAGCACCAGCAGACGGGCGAAGACGCGGTCGCGCCGGTCTCTCAAAGAGAGCAGCTCGGCGACGGTTTCGCCCTTGGCCTCGCCCCCCTGCTCGCGGGCCTCTTCCATCGCCTTGGCGCCGGTGCGCCCGATGTTGCGGTCGAGGCGCCGGAGCTCGCCGACAAGGGCGTTGAAGTCCTCGCGGGCCCGGTCGTTCTCTCCCGAGGGCTGCTGCTCGCTGACGGCGTACTCCGTCACGCCGGCGCGGGCCTCGTTGACGCCGAGCGTGCAAGCGGCGGCCAGAGCGAGTGTCGCGATCGCTGTGCGCATGATGCTGTTCCTCCTGCCCGACGCGGACGGCCGCGCCGTGCCTTTCCTGATCGACGCGCGTGGCGCGTCGCGGTTGTGTCAGTTGCCGCCGGAGCGGTTGTTGTTCTCGTTATTGCCCGACCCGTTTCCAGACCTGTTTCCAGACTGGGGCGGGTTGCGGTAGCGGGCCATCTCGGCCTCGATGTTGAGGTTGAGCCCGGCGCGGGTCTCGTCGAGGTCGGCGGTGAGCTGGTCGGCCGTGTCGTCGATCTCGAAGATGAGCTGGTCGCCGACCTCGTTCATCAGGACGCTGAAGTCGGCCGCCTGCTGGGCGAGGCCCGCGAGGTCGCCGATCATCGGGCGGAGCTTGTCGCCGGTGCCGCCCAGACCCCGCAGCAGGGCGCTGAGTTCTTCGGCCTCGATGAGCCCGTCGACGACGGCGAGGTAGGAGTTGATGAAGTCGCGCTGCTGGGCGAGGATTGCGCGGGCCTCTTCGACCTTGAAGCCCGCCGAGACGAGCTGCGTCGAGAGCATGTCCAGCGCCTGCACCGTCTTGGCGAAGACGCGCATCTGCGTGTTGTTCATGTCCACCGTCGCCATCGACTCCTTGAGCCGCTTAAGGCGCAGGTGGTGGGCGAACATGATCTTCAGGCGTTCCTTGCGTCCCTCGTCGGCCTCGCGGTCGATCGCGGCGACGAGCTGGCGGAGTTGGTCCTCGTGGCGCTGGACCTGCTGCATCATCTCTTCGTTGGTCGTGCCGCTCGGGCCGGTCGCGATCAGCATCCGCACGCGGTCGATCGACTGGCCGATCGCGTCCTGGGCGTCAAACAGCGGCATGCTGTCGAGGTCGTCGATGAAGCGGCCGAGCTCGCTCTCCAGGCGCGACATCGCGCTGCGCA
>SLFH01000042.1 GCA_007124345.1 Phycisphaerales bacterium
GCTGGACCCGGTGACCGGCGAGCTCGGCCTCGAAGACCCCGCCCGCCCGGGCGAGCGATTCAGCCAGGACGAGCTGTACTTCAGCTACACCGTGCCCTTCCCCGACGATCCCCGATACGACGGCGTCGAGGTTAACTTCGACAGCCTCGTGACCGGCGCAATCCGGCCGCTGGGCCCGCAGCTCGACTGGCTCGACGCCCGGCTGGAGGTGTTCGACGGTGAGGGCAACTTCGTTGTCGCCGACAGTCAGTCGAACTTCCTGACTTCCCCCTTCCTCTGGTTCGACGCCAATCCGGGCGAAACCTTCTACTTCAGGGTTCGGAGCGACGAGTTCCGCGACCCCGATGTGGTCAACTCGACGGGCGCGTTCCAGCTCATCGGCGACGCCGCGGCGACAGAGCTCGTCCTCGACCGCATCAGCCGCATCTTCACCGCCCAGGCGGAGCTGCCGACGGCGTGGTCGTCGCTGCTGTTCCGCTTCACGACGGTGGCCGAGGGTCGGGCGATCCTGACCGCGGTCGGCCTGATGGGCGCCGATGTGCGCATGCGCCTGCTGGACACCGAGGGCGAGGTCATCATCTTTATCGATGACCTGTTCGGGAACATCCCGCAGATCGACCTCCGGCTCGATGGCGGCCAGGAGTACTTCCTGATCGTCGACGGCCCCGACCAGGCCGGCGGCAAGGGCGTCTTCCTCGCCATCGAGGCCAACCACACCAACAACAACAGCGGCAACGACCCCGCGCTGGTCGACGACCACCCCAACACACCGGACTTCGGCACCGGTGAGGACCCCACCCCCGCCGACATCCTCCGGCGCTCGTTCTCGCAGGCGACCCCGCTCAACTTCGGGCCCGCCAGCCCGGTCTTGGACAGCTACGGGAACCCCGTGCTCGACCTGTCCTATCGCGTGTCGGCCCAGGGCCGAGGGCGCCTGGCCGACGCGGGCGATACCGACCTCTTCCAGTTCGTCGCGCCCCTGGACATGATCGGCTCCCACGAGGGCGACAACGACTCGGAGGGCCAGGCCGTGTTCATGGGCGGCCGCTTCGGCGGCGCCTGGCTGAACAGCACCATCCCCGTCGCCAGCCCCGGGCTGGTCAACTACGACGCGGGCTCGTTCTGGTTTGTCGGCCCCAACGAGACCTACACCGACGGCGAGTTCGGCATGTTCGCCAACGGGCAGGACTCGCCCGAAATCTACGCAATGAAGACCGTTACCCTGCCCGTCCAGCAGGGCATCTACGAGTTCCTGGTCATCGGCGGCGACTTCGAGCTCGTTTGGGAACTGCAGACCCCCTTCGGCCCGGTCCCCGTCACCACGCGGAACCTCGCCGCCTGGCAGTGGGTCCCCGGCGAGGGCCGCTACAGCTGGGCGACCAACTTCGCCCTGCTCAACCCCGATGGCCCGGTCTATGCGCTGGAGACCTATCTCCCAGAGACCTGGGACCCCGACGGCTCCGACGGCCCGCTCCCGCCGGTGGTCATTCCCGACAACCAGCTCCGCCTCGGCATCGGCGGCGACTTCACACAGTTCGACGGCAACATCGACTTCGGGGTCGACCCGATCGCCGCCAACAGCTTGGCGGACATCAACATCGGCCCGTTCCGCGGCGGGAACTTCGGCGCCGTGGCGAACATCGGCGGCGAGCTCGGCTTCGGGCCCGGCGATGTCGTGTACGCCCTGCAGGCCTTCCAGCCCGAGAAGCCGGGCGACGGTCGCGACGGCGACCCCGGCCCGCCCGTGATCCCGCAGGTCGACGATCCGGTCGAGCGTCCCGAGTCGCTCATCATCGGCGGCTCGTTCGCGACCAACGACGATGTCATCCTCTACAGCCACGGCCCGGGGGTGGACATCAGCCTCCGCGCCGAGCAGTTGGGCATCAATGTCACCGGCGGCGCCGTGCGCGCGCTGGCGGTCTACGAAGCCGGCTTCGAGGACGACGACATCCGCCTGCCCGGCGGCGGCAACGAGGAGGATCCGTTCGACGGGTTCTTCACCCCGGCTCAGCTCGTGATCGCGGGCGACTTCACCTCCTACACCACCACCCGCGCTACGCTCAACATGGACACGCTGACGGTCGCCGGCAGCGGCTCGACCTTCACCGGCAACATGCTCTTCTGGGGTTCGCCCGACCCGCTGCAGGACCCCGACGATCCCGCGTACAACCCGCGGAATGTCTTCCTCGCGCCCGTCGACTCGCCCGCCGGCCCGATCTATGCGCTGGAGGTCTACACGCCCCCGGTCGCCGCGGGCGACTTCGCCAGCGCCTTCGCAGCGGTCGATCCTTCTGACACCGCCCCGGACCGCGATGTCCGTCCGATCCTTGTGATCGGCGGCGACTTCGAGGAGTCCCGCGGCGGCGTGCCGATGCTGAACCTGGCGTATACCAACAGCCTGTTCGATGTCAACCCGCTGGGCCCGGGCTTCGACGCCCCGGTCCGTGCGCTGCGCGTCGTCCCCGACGCGCAGGAGCCGGGCATCCGCAACCTGAGCAACCAGAACGGCTCGATCACGGTCTCCTCCGAGCGTGAGACGCTGTATGTCGGCGGCGAGTTCGAGTTCTTCCTCGACGATCCCGACAACCCGACGGTCGCGAACCGCATCGCCAGGTGGGATGTCTTCTACAGCCCGCTGTTCGATGTCTTCTTCTACTCGGCCGTGCCGCTCTCGGACCCGCTTACCGGCGGCGCGAGCAACGGCATCGACCCGACGGAGGGGACCGCGGTCTTCGCGATCGAGGCTTTCAACGACACCAACGAAGACATCGACAACTCCGCCAACGTCTGGGACCGCAACGACCGGCACGCGTCGCGCGCCGCGATCACGATCTCCGGCCCGACCGACTCGTTCGTCAACGCCTTCCTGCGCATCTACGACTCGAACTTCAACCTCATCTACCAGAACGACACGATCGCCCCGCCCTTCCCCGACCCCGCGGGCTCGCTCGACCCCTCGCGCGGCAACCCCAACTTCCTCAACGAGGCTTTCCAGATCGAGATCGATTCGACGGATGTCGTTGGCGGCCTCTGGGGCGGCGAGACCTA
>SLFH01000187.1 GCA_007124345.1 Phycisphaerales bacterium
CAGCACCGCTCTGGCTTCGTCGTTTCGCAGGAGTGTCTCTCCGAGAAGGGGGCGGAGGCTCCCCGGCGAGCCTACCCGATCAGCCGCCGCAGCGGAAGCCTATTCCCAAGCCGGATCCGGCTGCACGAAACTCTGAACACTCACCCAGCCCCGGTCGTTTCATCAATCTCCAATACATCGCCGCTGTCGAGCGTCAACCGGAGCAGCGGCGGCGTTCGCTCAAAGTCAACCACAAGATCGCCCGTCGACCGCTCCCAGATAGACCGGCCGGCGGCATCCAGCAGCGCTAGGGCACCCTCGCCGACGACCAGCAGACCATGAGCGGTGATCCAGCAGTCCATCAGCGGAGTCATCAATGTCCGCTCCCATGCCTGCTCCATGGCCCGCAGATCAACCGAAACAACGGTGCAATCGGCCGCGACAATCGCACGGTCCTTCTCGAAGATGCACTTCAGCGACGCACCGATCACCGATGTTGCTAGCCTGAGATGCAGCACCGGCGAACGCGTCGCGGCATCAAACAGCGTGACATCCCAATGCTCGACCGGCCCGTCTTCTGTGCCGCCGATCTCGATCTCGCGGACGCCAGAACCTTTCGAACGCAACGAGTCCATCGCCCGTAGAGCGCCACCGCATTGGCAACTCACGAGGCACCGTCGGTCGATCGGCCCGACTTGGAATCTTTGCATCAGCCCTCTCCCCTAAGGCCGGTCAACGCCCTAGCCCGTGACCCCAATCCTACCAGGCGTGGCGCACAACGACCTCACATCCCTATTGGGCCGCTCGCCCTCTCCGCACCGCCCGCCGCTCGTTCCGCCGAACCCTCGCCCACAGCCGCAGCCACCAAACCGCGTTGAGCAGCAGCACCGCCCCCAGCAGGATCACCCGCCAGCGCCAGTCGGGCGCGAGCATCCAAGCGATCGCAACCGACACCACCAGCGGCAGCGCCACGCCGAGCAATAGCAATGCATTGTTTGCCGAAAACCTCTTGCTCGCCGGCGTCCCGTCCGGCCCTGCCCCGTCGTTCATCGCTGCCCCCCTTGCCGGTTGCCTGCGCCGCGGCCTGCCCCCGAACGCCTACTCCCGCCCCGCCTCGGCAACCGCGCAGTGCATGCACCACGACGCCGCGTGCGCCAGATCGAACGAGCCGTCGGCCGACGCCCGCGGCCGGATCCTCGACAGCACCTCGCGCTGGTAGCGGTCCTCGTGGGTGCTGAACTCGGGGTTGTTCTGCGTGTGGGCGTAGTCGCCCCGCAGCAGCCTGTTGATCGCGTCGACGCGTGTCTCTGAGTGCGGGTGGGTCGAGAGGAACTCGGGCGGGCGTTCGCCGCCGGCGAGGCTGCCAAGGAGCTGCTGCACCTGCAGCGCGCCGATGGGGTCGTACCCCGCGCCGGTCATGTAGCGGACGCCGAGCATGTCCGCCTCGAGCTCTTCGTTGCGCCCGTAGCTGAGCAGCACGAGGTTGCCGCCGATCGCCAGGGCCGGCAGCCCGACCTCGCCGTAGCGGCGGAACGAGCTGTCCTGGTCGGAGACGCCCACGCCGATCGCGAGCCCGGCGAGCAGGACATTGAAGCCGATCTGGTTGCTGATGCGCTGGTTGCCGTGGCGGGCGGTGACATGGCCGATCTCGTGCCCGATCACCGCGGCGAACTGCGCCTCGTTGGTCATCCGCGACGCCAGATCCCGCGTGATGTACACCTTCCCGCCCGGGAGGGCGAAGGCGTTGATCACGTCCGAGTCGAGCATGATGAACTCCCACTCGAGCTCGGGCACGCCGCTCTCGATGTGCGGGATCATCGACTGGCCCACGCGCTGCGTAAACGCGCGGAGCTGCTCGTCGGGCACCTGGCCCCCGAACTCCTGGGTCAGTTGCGGCGCCGCCTCAGCGCCCAGCGCCCGCTCCTGGTCCCACGAAAGGAGGGTCAGCGAGCGGCGCCCCGTCGCCGGGTTTGTGCTGCAGCCGGTGGTGACCGCCCCGGACGCCATCAGCAGGGCGATCAGCCCCGCCGCGGCCAGCCCGCTCACGCCGCCAGACCGACTGTTTCTTCTGCTTCTTCTGCTGGGCATTTGGATCCGCCTCTCATCTGCGGCCGAAGCCCTCGGCCCCGACCGTTCGTTCTGAAATACCATCGCCGATGCCCCCGACCACCGACGAGTCCGCCCGTTCAACCAACCCGTCCCCGCCATCGGGCGGGGCCGAGACAGCAAAGGGTACCACGCCCCCCCCCTCCGGGCCCGGTAATCCGGAGGGCGCCGTCTGGTCCGACACCGACCTCGAAACCCTCCACCAGGACGGGCAGAAGGCCGAGAAGGTCCGGCGCATGTTCGCGTCGATCGCCCGAAGCTACGACCTGAACAACCGCGTCCACTCCCTCTGGCGTGACCAGGCCTGGCGGCGCTTCGCCGTGCGCCAGGCCGAAGTCCGCGAGGGCGACACGGTCGCCGACATCGCCTGCGGCACCGGCGACCTCACCGAGGCCTTCGCCCGCACCCCCGCTGCGGCGGTCATCGGGATCGACTTCACCCACGAGATGCTCCAGCTCGCGGATGTAAAGAAGGCACGCCGCGACCCGAGCATGGCCAGCAAGATCACCTACGCCCGGGGCGACGCCCAGCGGCTCCCCCTCGCCGACGCCTCGTGCGATGTGGTCTCGATCGCCTTCGGGATCCGCAATGTCCAGGAGCCCGAGCGGGCGCTGGCGGAGTTTTTCAGGGTGCTCAAACCGGGCGGTCGGCTGGTCATCCTCGAGTTCGACCGGCCCCGCCTCGCGCCGGTCCGTTGGATCAACGATTTCTACGCGGGGTGGCTGATGCCGCGCACGGCGACGCTCATCAGCCGCGACCGGTCGGGCGCATACCGCTACCTGCCAAAGTCTGTTGGGTCGTTCATGTCGCGCGACGAGCTTCTGAGCGCAATCGGGCGCACCGGATTCGAAGATGCGCGTGCCCGGGGCCTGACTCTGGGGATCGTCGCGTGTTATCGAGCACTGCGTCCGGCGTAGATCGCCGGTTTGTTGCGCGTCGGTGAGGACCGGTA
>SLFH01000343.1 GCA_007124345.1 Phycisphaerales bacterium
ACTGGGACCGCGACGGCAAGTCCGACGAGAACTCCTCGTGCTGGCTCCGCGTCTCGCAGCACTGGGCGGGCAAGGGCTGGGGCGCCCAGTTCTGGCCGAGGATCGGGCAAGAGGGGATCGTCGACTTCATCGACGGCGACCCGGACCGCCCGATCATCACCGGCCGCGTCTACAACGCCGAGAACAAGCCGCCCTACGACCCGCGCCAGTTCGCGACGATCTCGGCGATCAAGACCAGCAGCTCAAAGGGGGGCGAGGGCTTCAACGAGCTGCGCTTCGAGGACAAAGCCGATTCGGAGATGATCTGGATCCACGCGCAGAAGCGCATGGACTTCAGGGTCCGGGGCCAGTTCCGCGAGACCAACTACGCCAGCCGCGAGGTCCGCATCGGCTGGGAGAAGGACGGCGACCGCGGGGGCGATCACAATATCCTCGTCCGCAACAACACCAACCGCATCATCGAGAACGACTACTACGACACGCTCAAGGGCGAGCGCCACCAGACGATCGAGAAGGACGCCTTCTTCGACCTGCAGGAGAATCGGACGACCAAGGTCGCCGAGACCGACAGCCTCAACGCCAAGGTCCTGATCGTCGCGACCGAAGAGAAGATCAGCCTCAAGACCGACAAGTTCCTCGCCGAGGGCTCGGGCGGCGTGGACATCAAGTCCGGCGCCGACCTCAAGCTCGGCGCGGCTCAGAACCTCCACGCCAAGGGCGGTCAGAACCTCAACCTCGAAGGCGGGATGAACGCCACCCTCAAGGGAGGCATGAACGCCGTCGTCGAGGGCGGGGCGGGCGTCACGATCAAGTGCGGCGGCTCGTTCATCGCCATCGGCCCCGCCGGCGTCGACATCGTCGGCCCGATGGTGAAGATCAACTCCGGCGGCGCCGCCGGATCGGGCCAGGCCGCCTCTGAGCCCGCCGGCGCTGACGAGGCGGAAGACTTCGAGATCACCGAGCCGCTGACGGCGCTGGTGGCCGACGACGGCAAGCCGGGCCAGGTCTCCAAGGCCGGCCCCGGCGGCGGGCGGTCGAACAAGAAGCGGACCGTCAAGGCGAAGAACCCGCCCAAGTCGCCCCCGATCCCGCCTTCGAAGTCGCTCAAGCCCGTCGTTCCGGGGAAGCCGCTCCCTCCGCCTTTACCCCCAAAGCCAGGCTCGGACAAGCCTTGCGGGATCGCCGAGCTCGAGGTGCAGTGCGCCCACAAGCGCAAGCCCGGGCCGGGCGATGTGATCCAGGTCGTGCCCGAGGCCAAAGAGAGCTCGAAGGACGAGGCGAAGTACGGCCGCTTCAAGATGACGCGCGAGTGGAAGAAGGGCGGGACCGAGCGAGTGACGGGCAAGGTTGTCGCCAACGACGACAAAGCCGGCGGGCGCAAGCAGATCTGCGCGATGGCGGCCCAGGGATCCCCGCACGACAAGGACTGGAAGTCGCAGGCCCAGCTCACCGAGGAACTCGCGCCGCCCGACCCCGGCGACAAGCGATGGACCAAGGACATCCCGCCCGTCGTGTACTACATGCACGGGCGCGGCTGCGACGACGCGGCGCGGCGCGTCAAGATCGAGGCGTTCCCCAGCGACCAGCACTCGGTCAATGTCGATGTCGCGTTCGCCAAGGAGTGGGCCGACGCGATCAACAAGGGCTGGGAAGAGTGGTCAAAGGCGCTGACCTCGACCGGTTCGCCGATCTCGATCGTGCCGAAGATCACGCCGCCCTCGGGGCACCTCAAGGCGTCGTGGGGCTGGAAAGAGAACAAGGACGACTGGCGGGCCTACTACGAGTTCGCGGTCGACGCGGGCCTGAGCCCAATTATCGGCGTCGACATCGAGGTTCAGCTCAGCCTCGTGACGCTCGCCGGAAGCGCCGCGGGCCTGCCCCCGCCGGTCGCGAGCTTCGCCGCAAAGCACCTGGCCGACATCATCCTCGCGGTCGGCGCCGGCGTGGAGGGCTCGCTCACCGGCGGCCCGCGCGTGCACACCTTCTCCACCGGCGAGCGGAAGATCAGCGGCAAGGTCGACCTCAAGATCGAGGGCAAGCTCTTCGCCAAGCTCACCGCCAGGGCGGGCAGCGACTATGTCATCTCCGCGGCGATGACCGCCGGCGGCCAGTGCAAGCTCGCCCTCAAGGGCGAGGCGGAGGTCAACAGCGAAGGCCTGTTCGTCCAGCCCGGCGTCTCGCTGTTGCCGCTGGAGGTCAAGGTCGTTGTTGTCGTCAAGGCGTTCAAGGTCTTCTCGCGCGAGAAAAAGCTCGGCGAGTGGAAGCCGTGGGACGAGAAAGACCTCTGGAAGGGCGAGCGCCGTAAGCTCCTGCCCAGGGGCTGAAGCAGAGCACAACCACGGAAAGGGCGTGTCGATGGCAGATCTTTACTACCTCAGCATGCGGAGCAACGCAGTCGGCTGCGTGCTCGGCGTGAACGATGTCCCGCTCGTGGTCGACTCAGACGGTGAGGGCTATGTCACAGATGTGCCGATCCTGCTCTGGCTCAAGCCGGGCGAGAACCGGCTGACCGCCTACATGACCTGGCCCGACGGCGTGCCCTACGAGCCTGGGACGGCCGAGCTCGAAGCCTCGGTCTTCCTGCACGATCCGTCGCAGGAGGCGCCCACCCCGCTGGACACGCTCGCCTCGTTCTCGTGGCCGATCCCTGGCGTGCCGGAGGCGTACCCGTTCCCGTTCGAGCGTCCGTTCGTCGTCTCGCGCCCGATCGCCACCGAGCTCTGGGACCGGGCCGAGGTGATCGAGGAGCTCACCGACGAGGACAAGCGCCAGATCGTCGCCTTGGTCGAGAAGCTGCGAGCCGTGATCGACGCCAAGGACGCCGAGGGCGCCTACGCCCTTCAGGAGTTCAAGTACACCGAGGACGCGGTCGCCGAGGGCAAGCCGCCAGAGCGGATCAGGGAAGCGGTCATCGAGCAGTACCAGTGGCTCTTCGAGCAGGATCATGTCCGCAGCGATCCGCTGAAGCTGCCCCAGGCGCAGTTCAGGATCGTCGCGGGGGGGCAGGTCGTCGCGGTCTCACGCCCGAACAAT
>SLFH01000402.1 GCA_007124345.1 Phycisphaerales bacterium
AGGTCCTGGTCGAGCTTGATGTGGATGTCGTACGAGTCGACCCGCTTGATGGTGTGCGGCAGGCGGACATCGCGGGGCTTGACGGTGTAGCCGGCCCCGGTCATGGCCTCGGCGATGTCCTGCTGGGTGACCGAGCCGTAGAGGATGCCCTGGTCGTTGCAGGAACGCTTGAGAGTAACCTCGACGCCCTCCATCTTCTTGATCATCTTCTCGCGCTCGGAGCGCAGGGCGGCCAGCTCGCGCTCGGCCTTGGCCCGCTTCTCTTTCAGAGCCTCGATGACATCGTCGCTGGGGACGGTCGCGAGCCCGCGCGGGAGGAGGAAGTTGCGGGCGTAGCCCGAACGCACACTGACAACATCGCCCACGATGCCGAGGTTGTCGACATTCTCCGTGAGCAGCAGACGGACGGATCTGGACATATCGCTTTCCTTTCGCTGTCCTTGCCGGGCAAGTCCCGGCGAAGTTCAGGAGCGGCGAGCACAGAAGCCCGACGCCCCAACGGATGTGCCGGGGCCCCTACGCGGAACCACGGCGAGCGGGAACTCTAGGCGTTCCCGCGGGGCTCACATGGAGCCCTCTCGGTCAGAACGGGATGTCGTCGTCGGGCCCCTGGGGCGCGGGCTCGTACGACCCGCCCCCGTAGTCCTGCCCCCCGCCTTGGCGCGTGGGCGCCGGGCCAGCCGAGCCCCCGCCCGCCTCGGCGCGGCTGTCGACGAACTGGAACGACTCGATCACCACCTTCAGCTTCGAGCGGTTCTGCCCCTGCTGGTCCTGCCACTGGTCGAGGCGCAGTCGCCCCTCGACGAAGACAGGCCTGCCCTTGGACAGGTACTGGCTCATCACCTCGGCGGTCCGACCCCACGCCTCGCAGTCGACGAAAGTGGTCTCGTCGCGCTGCTCGCCCGACTGTGTTTTGAACCTGCGGTTGACCGCGATGCTCAGGTTGGCCACGGGCTGGTTGCCCGAGGTGTGGCGCAGCTCGACATCGCGCGTCAGATTGCCCATCAGGAACACTTTGTTGAAGTTCCCGGCCATGCGACCTCCTATCGGTTGTCAGGGGCCACCGCGGCCTCAGGCCTTCTCCGCCGACGCCTCGACCTCTTCCGACCCGTCCTGATCGCCGTGCTCGTCGGCCCGATCGGCCGCCTCAGGCTCATCGGCGGCCTGCTGCTCGGCCTTGGCCCTGGCGGCCTCTTCGGCGCTGAGCACTTGGACCTTGGACTGCTCGGCCTCGGCTTCCTTGGCAGCACGCTCGGCGCGCAGCTTGGCCTCGGTCTTGAGCTCCTCGCGAGCGTCGAAGGCGAGCATCTCTTCCTCGGTGAGGTGGTCGGCCCGGACGACCAGGGCCCGGAGCAGACGCTCGGAGATCCGCACATCCCGCTCCAGGCGGGCGATGCTCTCGGTCGGCGCCCGGAAGTAGGTCAGGATGAACACAGCCCGACGCTGCTTGTCGATCTCGAAGGCGAGACGACGCTCGTCCCACTTCTGCATCGCCACGAGCTCGGCGCCCGCACGCTCCAGCAGGGTGTTGATGTGGTCGATGAGGCCGGAGAAGTCCGCCGCCTCCGACTGGCTGGCGACGAACATCGCCTCGTACGCGCTGATCCTTGATTCTGCCATCTGCGTTCCTTCCCGGCGGCTCGCGCCGCCGCTTGCTGCTCTGCTTTGCTTGCTGTTTCAGTTCCCGCCGAGCCAGCCGGGGTCGACCCCGGGCTCTGTCTCGGGCTCCCGATCCGCCTTGGCGTCCGACCCCGAGCCCTTGGCGGACTCGGGCTTTTCTTTCACCTTGCGATTGAACTTGTTCATGGCGCTGACGGCGCCCTCGGCGATGAAGCACTCGGCCGCGTCGGCCGCCTGCGCGATCGCCGACTCGACCCTGGCCCCGTCCTCGTCGGCGAAACGGCTGAGGACCCAGTCCGCCTGGTCCATGAACGGGGGCTTGGCGTCGATCCCCACGCGCAGCCTGGGGTAGGCGTCGCCACTCAAAGCCCGCGTGATGTCCTTCAGCCCGTTGTGCCCCCCGTCGGACCCCGAGGCCCGCACGCGGATCGTCCCGACCGGGAGCGACAGGTCGTCGGTGACCACCAGCAGGTCCGAGGCGGGATCGATCTTGTAGAACCGGGCCGCGTCCTGCACGCTGACGCCCGAACGGTTCATGTAGGTGACGGGCTTCATCAGCAGCGTTTTCTCGCCGCCGATCCGGGCCTCGACAGTATCGGCCTGGTGCTTGAGGCGCACCGACTCCCCCGGCGCGTGGCGCGCGATGAGGCGGTCGACGACCATGTACCCGGCGTTGTGCCGCGTGTTGGCGTACTGCCTTCCGGGGTTGCCCAGTCCGACGATGATCTTCACCGCATCGGTTCCGTTCGCTTGCGGCGCCGGCGGGCGGGTTGCGCCCGCCGGGCCGCGTTGGCTCAGCCTTCCTTCTTCGCGGGCTTCTTGTCGCCCGCTTCGTCGCTGTCCTTCTTGCGGGTCAGGACCTCCGGCTCGGCGTCCGCGTCGACGGTCGATGCCTCATCCGGGGCCTCTTCCTCGACGGTGGTGATCGTCGCCAGCACCGTCTCGGGGTCGCTCAGCAGCACCATCGTCGGCTTGGGCAGCGTGATCTCGCCCGCCGTGATCGACTCACCGACATCCAGGTCGCTGATGTCCACCTCGATCTCGTCGGGCAGGTTGAACAGGCTGCACTCGATCTCGACCTCGGTGATCGGGTGCATGAGCACCGCGCCGGCGCTCTTGAGGCCCTTGGCGTCGCCGATCAGGCTGATCGGCACACGAACCTCCACACGCTCGTCGAGGTCCACACGCGCAAAGTCCGCGTGCACCAGGTCCGTGCCGAGGTGGTCGAACTGGACCTCCTTGATCAGCACGAACTGCTTGTCGTCCCCGTCGAGCGACAGGCGGAAGACCCGCTCGCCGCGGGTCAGCATCCGCACGGCCTCCTTGCGGTCCAGCGAGATCGACACGGGCTCTTCCTTGTGCCCGTACACGACCGCCGGGAGGCGCCCCGAGGCGCGAAGCCTCTTGGCGTACTTGGTGCCCACTCGCTCTCGCCGCTCGGCGCTGATGATCGGTGCGTCTTCATGCATGGCTGTCTTCCTTACACGCGGGGCCTGGCGCCCGCTCTGCTCTCTTGTGGTTCTGTCTACCGCTTCGGCCCGGCGCTGTTCCGAAACAACGCGCTGACCGACTTGTTCTCGTGGATGTTCCTGATCGCCTCCCCCAACAGCCGCCCGCAAGACAGCACCGTCAGCTTGTCCTCCAGGGGCTTGGCCCGGTCGCCCAGCGGCACGGTGTCGGAGACGACGATTCGGTCGATCGGCGCCGTCGAGAGCCGCTCGATCGCCGGCCCGGCGAGCACCGCGTGCGTCGCCGCGACAATGACCTTCGTCGCCCCCGCCTCGCGCACGAGCTTGGCCGCCTCGACTACCGTCCCGGCCGTCGAGATCATGTCGTCGTACATCAGCACGGTCTTGCCCTCGACCGTGCCGATGAGCTTGCCCGTCGCCACCTCCGACCCGCTGAGGCGCCGCTTGTTGATGATCGCCAGGTCGCCGTCGAGCAGGTTCGCCACCTTCTCGGCGACCTTCATGTTGCCCACATCGGGGCTCACGAGGCACAGATCGCCCAGCTCCTCCCGCATCGAGCGGAAGTAGTCCAGGAAGATCGGCGTCGCGGTGATGTGGTCCATCGGGATGTCGAAGAACCCCTGGATCTGCGCCGCGTGCAGATCGATCGCCAGCACGCGGTCGGCCCGCGCCCCGGTGATCAGGTTCGCCACCAGCTTGGCCGTGATCGGCACGCGCCCCTCGTCCTTGCGGTCCTGGCGCCCGTACCCGTAGTAGGGCGTCACCACCGTCACGCGCCTCGCCGACGCCCGGCGCAGACAGTCGATGAAGATCAAGAGCTCGACCAGGTTGTCGTTGACCGGCTGCGCCGTCGACAGGATCACAAAGCAATCCCGCCCGCGCACATCCTCGTCGAGCTTGACGAGCAACTCCCCGTCAGGGAACACGAAGGTCTTGGCGTCGCCCAGGGGCCGGCCCAGGTGCTCGCACACCGACGCCGCCAGATGCACGCTGTTGCGCCCGGCGAACACCTTCAGCTCGCCCATGATCTCCTGCACGGCGCCGTTCATCGGGCCCCCGATCGCGAGCGGAAGATCCGGTCGACCTCCGCCAGTTGTTCCGTTGTGTTAATGCTCAGGACATCCTCGGGGGGCACAGCCTCGATCACCTCGACCCGCTCGCCGCCCTCCAGCAGCAGCGACGGCACATCGGTGATGTAGTACTCGCCCGTCTTCTCGTTCCGCCCCACCTTCTTAAGCGCCCCGAAGAGCGCCCCCGCCTCGAAGCAGTAGTAGCTCGGATTGACCTCGCGGATCTTCAACTGCTCGGGCGTCGCGTTCTTCTGCTCGACGATCGCCGTGAACCGCCCAGACCCGTCACGCACGATCCGCCCGTACCCGGCCGGATCCTCGATCACGCTGGTCGCCAGGGTCGCTGAAGCCCCCGCCTCGCGGTGGGTCTTCAGCACCGTCCTGAGCGTCTCGGCCCGGATCAGCGGCCCGTCGCCGCAGAGCACGAACACATCGCCCGAGGGCCTTTCGCCGAAAGCGTCCGCGGCAGACATCACCGCGTGGCCCGTCCCGAGCTGCTCCTCCTGCACCGCGTACTCGACCCGATCGCCGTAGTCGGCCAGCGCCTCGCGGACGAGTTCCTGCTTGTACCCCACCACGACCACCAGGCGCGTGCACCCCGCCTCAAGGCAGGCGTCGGCGACGGCACAAACCATCGGCCGCCCGCCGATCGGGTGGCAGACCTTCGGCAGATCGCTCTGCATCCGGGTGCCCTTGCCCGCGGCCAGAATGATCGCCGCAGGGCCTTCCCGGCCGCCGGATCCGTGTTGTGTCGATTCGTTGGTCAAGGGGCTCTGCGGCCCGCCACCGCCGTCATCCGGCGTCGACGCGAGGTGAAAGCAACCCGGCCAGGACTCGAACCTGGACTAACAGTACCAAAAACTGCTGTGCTGCCGATTACACCACCGGGTTGACTCGCCCGAGATCCGGGTCGTCAACGCGTCGCTTCTGTCAGGGGGGCGAGACCGCCTCCTTTGATTCTGGGAGCCGCAGCAGCGGCTCGGGCTCTCACGGACCGGCTCAAACGCGGCCCGGAATGCCCGCCGGGTTCCAACCCGGACCAGACGCCCCGACCGCGGCACGATTCGGCCGGAATCTCCGGCCTTGGAGCTTGGATCACCCCTGCCGCAACCGGGAAAACCCGGTCATGGGTGCGACCCCTGACGACGCCTCAGCGCTCCGTGCGCTTCCGTCGCCGTCGGCTCCGCAAACTGTCGGGGCAAGTTTAGGCAGGGTGTAGGGGGTGGGGTGTGGGGCGTGGGCTCGCCTCGATGGTCATTGCAAGCGCCGGCCCGACCCTTCGCTTCGCTCAGGGGTCGGCGTCCACTCCCCCGCGCCAAGTACAGCCCCCCGCACCCAGCGCCCCGCGCCCGGGCCGCACCGCGGCCCTCACTTCTTCCTTTGCGCCCTGCCCTTGCCCACCACGCCCTTGACCTTCGGCTTCATCGCCGGCCTCGGGGCGGCCGGCTCCTCCACCGGGGCCTCGGCCTCAGGGGTCGCCCCGTCTCCCTCGGCATCCATGTCGTCGAGCAGGTCCGCAGGGGCGTCCGGCCGTGCCGCCTCGGCGATCAGGTCGTAGCAGGTCGCCAGCAGCCCCACGAGCGGGAAGCGGCTCTCGGTGAACGGGCTCTGGCCCAGCCGACGCAACAGCGGCTTGTCAACCTCCGGCGGGTCCATCGGCGTGTCGATCTCCGCCAGATCCGGCCCTACCTGCCAGAAGTTCTCCAGCTGCTGGTCCAGGTCCGGCGCGATGATGTCCGACACACCCTCCACCCGCGGCACATACACCGGCACCTCGCCCGAAACCCCCGAAACCGCCCGACGCTGACGCAGCCGCTCCAAAAGCTCACGCCCCGGCATCCCCCGCAGCGTGAAGACCGTGAACGGGTCGTTCGCCAGCTGCTGGGCGATCAGGTGCGCCACGCAGACCGCGTGCTTGCACCAGTCGTTCTCCTCGCGGCAACTGCAGGTCACCTTCAGCTCCGAAGGCTCCGCCGGAAACAGCTTCACGCCCAAGGGCGCAAACAGGTCCTCGATGTTGCTCGGGAGCTCCCCCACCAGGAGCTTGGCGGCGTAGACCGCCTCCTCCGCCATCGACGCGATCGCCTGAACCCACTTGTCCTCGCCGAAGCGGGACAGCGACACCGTCGTCCGGTACGGCGTGTAAGAACGCCCCTGCACGAACGCCTCGACCGTCGCCGGCTCATACTCGACCGAACGCGTCTGCCCAAGCCTCGCGTACTCGACGCCCTCGACCATCTGCTCGCCCGGGGCCGCGGCCTCGATCAGGCGGATCCAACGCTCCGCGGCCCAGTTGCCGCGCAGGTCCTCGTCGCTCATCGTCAGCTTGACGCCCGAACGGACTTTGCGCGGGCGCAGGAGTTCCTTGCGCGGGCGTGGGTTGGGGTGCCACGCCTCTCGTTTGGGGGGCCTTGGAGGTTGGGGATGCATGCGATCCGTCTCCGCCTGTCCTGCGGCGTCATGGGTGCAGGCCGCACCATCAGTGAGCAAGGGCCAGCTTCAAGGGTTCGCCCGATCCGAGCGATTGTCCACCCGCAGGGGCCGTCCGCACGCCAAACAACACGACCAGACCCGCCCGCAAGCCCTCGCCGGGGGTCCGGCGATGAAGTTCGCGAGCGAAACGGAACGCTACTCGTCGCCCACCGCGTCAGAACGCAGCGCCAGAAGCTCGCGAAGATCCTCGGTATCCAGCTCGGTCAACCAACGCTCGCCAGAGCCGATGATGTTCTCGGCGAGCTCGGTCTTCTGCTCGATCATCTGATCGATGCGCTCTTCCAGTGTGCCGCGCACGAGGTACTTGTGCACCACCACCGTCCGCGTCTGGCCGATGCGGTAGGCCCGGTCGGTCGCCTGGTTCTCGACCGCGGGGTTCCACCAGCGGTCGTAGTGGAACACATGCGTCGCGGCCGTCAGGTTCAGACCGACGCCGCCCGCCTTCAGGCTCAGGATCAAGACCGGGCTCGAACCGTCGCCCTTCTGGAACGCCTTGATGAGCGCTTCGCGCTGCTTCTGCGGCGTGCCCCCGTGGAGGAACAGGATGTCCCGGTCGAACTCGTGGCGCAGCATCTGCTGGAGCAGGTGCCCCATCTGGCGGAACTGCGTGAAGACGATCGCCTGCTCGCTCTCGGCCAAAACCTCGTCGACCTGTTCGATGAGGCGGATCGCCTTGCCCGACCTCGTCGCCGAGGGCGGACGCCCGCTCGACGCGTCGTGGTCCTTGAGGAACTGCGACGGGTGGTTGCAGATCTGCTTGAGACGGATGAGCGCGCTGAGCACCAGCCCCCGGCGCTGGATGCCCTCGGCCCGCTCCACATCGCCCAGCATCCGGCGGACACAGTTCTCGTAGAGCTCCGCCTGCTCCCCCGTCAGGTGGCAGTACTCCTTGGACTCGAGCTTCTCGGGAAGGTCCGAGACCACCTGCGGGTCGGTCTTGAGCCGGCGCAGGATGAACGGACGCACCAGGCCCTTGAGCTGCTCGGACTTGTTCTTGTCGTGGTACCGCTCGATCGGCAGCGAGAAGCGACGCCGGAAGTTCGTCGGATCGCCCAGGTAGCCCGGGTTCAGGAACTCCATGATCGACCACAGCTCGCTCAGGCGGTTCTCGACGGGCGTGCCCGTCAGCGCGATCCGCTTGTCGGCGATCAGCCCGCGCACCGCCTGGCTCTGCTTGGCCGAGGGGTTCTTCACATACTGCGCCTCGTCGAGCACGATCCGACCCCAGCGGACGCGGTCGAGCAACTCCCTGTCGCGGTGCGCCAGCGCGTAGGTCGTGATGACGATGTCAGAGGCGGTCGCCTTCTCGACGAACGCGTCGCCCGTCAGACGCTCGACGCCGTGGTGGATCATCGAGACCAGCGCGGGCGCAAAGCGGCTTGTCTCGTACATCCAGTTGCCGAGCACCGAGGTCGGCGCGATCAGCAGCGTCGGGCCGATGAGGTCGAGGCTCTCGCCCGCCGCGACACGCTTCTCGCGGTCCTCACGCTCGTGCACCAACAGCGCCAATAGCTGGATCGTCTTGCCCAAGCCCATGTCGTCGGCCAGGCAGACGCCGAAGCCGAACCGTTCGAGGAAGCTCATCCACGAGACGCCGCGAACCTGGTAGGGGCGAAGCGTGCCCTTGAACCCCGCCGGCTGCTCGACCGTCGGTAGCCCCTCGCGCGACACATCCGTCCCCATCAGCCCGCTCAGCCAGCCCCCGACCTCCATCCCCACGATCGGCAGGCCCGTCTCGCGCGTGTCGGAGGCGAACGCCAGACGCAGCGCCTCGCCGATCCGCATCTGCCCGCCCGGGTTCTCCCGGATGAACTTCACCGCGTTCTTGACATCCTCGGGGCGGATCTCGACCCACTTGCCACCGATCCGCACCAGCGGGCTGCCGCCCTGCGCGAGCTGCTCGAACTCGCGCAGAGTCAGCGTCGTGTCGCCCACGGCGATCTCCCAGTGGTAGTCCACAAGCGTCGAGAGACCCAGCTGGGGCGTCGCGGCCCCCGTCCCCCCGGCGCCGGGCTCACCCGGCTCGGGAGGGGAATCCGAATCGATGCGCAGCCTCGCCCCCAGCCTCGAACCCGAGCTCTCCCACCACGCCGGCGAGAGCACGCCGAACCCCTGCTCGACCAGGATCGGACGCACCTCGCGGAGGAACTCGTACGCCTTCTCCGTCGGCAGGCGGATGTCCACCGGCTCCGCCTCGTTCAGCGCCGCATCGAGCTCCTTGAACAGCCGCGACGCACGCGCCAGCTCGGCCAACAGCAATTCCTGCGGCTGCTCCACGCGCCGGCCCTCGATCGACACGCCGTCGGCCGGAAGCAGCCAGATGTCCGCCGCGTCGATCATCACCTCGGGAGCGTCGACCGCCTGGAGGTGGAAGCTGAGCGACCAGCCGACGCTCTCGGGCGGGCGCTGCATCTCGGGGATGATCGCCGGGTCCATCGGCTCGTTCAGACGCAGGCAGAGACGCCAAAGGGCGCTCGCCCCGCGCTCCTCCAGACGCCCGATCCAGTTGCGGACCCGCTTGATCATCTCCTGGCGAACATTGGGCGGCGCCGTCGCCGGCACACGCTCCGAAAGCAGCGCCCTCAGCCACGCCACATGCGGGTCCGAAGCCTCGCGACCCTCGATCGTGTCGTGCATCGCCTCGCGCTGCATGACCTTGCGGCATTCGGCGTCCACCACCCGCCAGAGCATGTCTTCCAAAATCGGCCAGGGCTGGTGCGAAAACTCGTCGATCGCCGCACGCGAGGCAGGGGGCATTGCCCTGAGCAGGCGGCCCATCCGCGACGCCGTCGCCTCGTCGCTCAGCCATGGCCGCCACGAAGCGTGCAGCCCCCCCTTAGCGTCCTGCGAGAGCATCGGGACAAAGCGCTGCTGCACCAGCAGATGGCGCACCATCGCGCCGGCGGTCGCGCAGAAGACCACGCCGGGGCCGTACAGCACCTCCGGCCCCTCGCCCTCGGCGTCCTCCGCCTCGATCAGCGCGTCCAGCAGCCCCAGCACGCGTTGGGCTGGCACGGTCGCAGAGGCGACCCGGAACCTCGCCAGCCCCGCCGCCACAGGCCGCTCACCGTCGCCGGCCATCGTGTGCCGGGCGAGGCGGTCGCTGGGCAGCGGACGCACGCCGTCGGCAGAGGGCAGCAGCAGTTCGAACTCGCCGATGTCACGCGGCGCCAGCGTCCCGAGCCTGGACTTCATCACCTCCGCCAGCGCGTCGGCGTCGGCGCTGAACGGGTGCGGACGCGAGTGCTTGGCCTCGGCCTCGGCCAGACCCGGGCCGGCCGAAGCCGCGGCCTCGGCGCTCTCGGCCCACAGACGCAGCGCGCCCGCCGACCACTGCGTGTGCAACACAAACAAACCCGCCGGCGCGATCGTCGTCATTCCGCGGCGTCCTCCGCCCTTTCGGGCCGACCAATCCTCTGCACGAACGGGAAAGTGGGGGCGCAGGGACTCGAACCCTGAACCAACGGCTTAAAAGGCCGCTGCTCTACCATTGAGCTACGCCCCCCGCTTCGCCATATTCGCCTCGCAGGACACACCCGATGCCCCGGGCCCACTCCGGATCCGGGGGCGACGGACCGTCACCCGCAAGGCCAAGATCGTATGGGCTCACCCCGCCCCGCGACGACCCATCCCCTCACGCCCGAGCGAAACCAGCAGTTCCGCGTGCCGTTCGCTCGCTCCCTGGTGCTCCCGGATCGTCCGCCGCCCGGCCTCGGCCATCGCCCGGCGCGTCTCCGGATCGTCCAGCAGCCCCCTGATCGCCCCGGCCAAGAACTCCCGGTCGACCACCTTGATCGCCCCCGCCCCACAGAGCGTCCGGACCACCGAATCGAAGTTCTCGAACGAGGGCCCGATCAGCGTCGCCTTGCCCAGCCCGACGGGCTCGATCGGGTCCGACCCGCGCTTGGGGACAAACGACCGCCCCACCACCACCGCATCCGCGAGGCTGTACGCCGCCCGGAGCTCACCGATCGAATCGAGCAGGAACCGGTCGGGGCCCGCGTCCCGGTCCTCGCCGGCCACCCCTCCTGCCGACCGGCGGACGCACCCTGGCAGGGCCGCCGCCGCCTCATCGAACCTCGGCGGGTGGCGCGGGGCGCACAAAAGCTGCACGCCCTCGGGCACGCTCTTGTGCAGGAGTGCCTCTTCGCCCTCGGCGGTGCTGCCGGCGACCACGAGCGGACGCGAGCGGTCGATCCCCATCGCCTCGGCCAGCTCGGCCGCCCCCGCGACCTCGTCCTCGATCACCGCCGTGTCCCACTTCATCGTGCCGGTGATCAGGCAGTCGTTCTCGCGCACGCCCATCTGCTCGAAGCGTTCGGCGTACGCCTCGTCCTGCACCGCCGCGAAGCTGAGCGAGGCGAACGACGGCCCGACAAACCGCCTGATCCGCCGGTACCCGCCGAACGACTTGGCGCTCAGCCGCCCGTTGATCACGCAGACCGGCACGCCCCTGCGCGCGCACGCCCGCACGAAGTTCGGCCACAGCTCCAGCTCGACCAGCCCCACCGCGTCGGGCCTGACCCGGTCGAGCATCCGGCGCACGCTCCACGAGAAGTCCAGCGGGTAGCGCACGATCTCGTGCCGGTCGCCGAAGACCTTCCGCGCCCGCTCGATCCCGGTGTCGGTCCACGAGGCGATCACGACCTCGGCCCGTTCCTCAAGCAGCGGCACCAGCGTCCGCAGCGCGTTGACCTCCCCCACCGAGACCGCGTGCAGCAGCACCCGCGGCTTCTCGCCCGGACTCTGCAGGGC